>JAKSCF010000622.1 GCA_022360735.1 Clostridia bacterium | reverse complement strand
TAAAGACAAAAAGCTGAATAGTAACGTTAATGAGATTATAAAAAGTATTATTGATGATATCAAATCCAATTAACTTATTCACAGCCCTATTATTAACTTTTTTCTGTTATAAACAATATTTTATTAATAGATATTGTGAATATTTAAGTATTTAAAAAGAGTTATTAACAAATTAACAAGCCTTATTACTATTACTACTAAAAAATATTAAAAATATAAAGCCTTTTGATCACAGTATATGACTATTATTCTATTAGATTTTACCCACAATATATACTGAACAAATTATCTATATTTTCTATTGATTTACCAATCTCAAAAACTACAATTTTTTACATCTCCCTTCTTAATTATATAGAAGGGAGTCTTAAATAAACAAAAAGAAAGGTTTTTATAAATATAACTAAAAACTTTATTTTTATATTTGTATAAGGGGGATTCATTAAAATGAAACTTACATGTCAACAACAAGATTTATCTAAAGCTTTAAATACAGTTCATAAAGCAGTAACCAATCGCACAACCATTCCCATCCTAAAAGGTATATTGTTAGAAATAAACGAAACTAACATATTAACGATATCTGCTTCTGATTTGGATTTGAGTATCCAAACAAAGATTTCAGTAGAAAATACTGAAGAAGGCTCTATTGTAGTTTCAGCAAAATTGTTTACTGAAATTATTAGAAAATTACCATCCGGAGAAATTCAAATTAATTTATCTGACAATCATGTTATTATTAAAAGTTATAATTCTGAATTTTCAATTATAGGACAACCTTCTGATGATTTTCCTAAGATAGATGTATTAAGTAGTAATAAAAGTATTAAAATACACAAAGAAATATTTAAAAATATGATCAAACAAACATCTTTTTCTGCTAGTATTGACGAATCTCGAGGCATCATTACGGGTGTTTTAATTGAAATAGAAAAAGAAAAAATAAATATGGTTGCTTTAGATGGATTCAGAATGGGTATTAGAAAAGAAAACATGTTAACCAATAAAAATGAAAACATCATTATTCCAGCTAGAATACTAAATGAAATTTATAAAATTTTAGCAGATGAAGAAGGAGATAGTATAGATTTCTTAATAAATAATAAAAATATTATTATTAATATGGATCATACCATTATTTTATCAAGGCTTTTGGAAGGAGATTTTATTAATTATAGAGAAATAGTGCCTAAAACCTTTAATTGTAAAGTCAAAGTCAATAAAGAAGATTTACTGGACAGCATTGAAAGAGCATCTTTATTGGCAAGAGAGGGAAAAAATAATTTAATAAAAATAAATATCGAAGAGCAGAAAATGATTATCAGCTCTCGTTCAGAAGAAGGAAAAGTTTATGAGGAAGTATTTATAGAAAAAGAAGGTGAAGGCTTAGAAATTGGCTTTAACTCAAAATATGTATTAGATATTCTTAGAAATATAGATGATGAAGAAATATATTTTGAATTTATCTCTAATGTTAGCCCATGCTTAGTCAAACCATTGGAAGGAGATAATTTTGAATATTTGATTTTACCGGTAAGAATATCAGTAAATTGAAGGGAGCACATATATGAATAGTATAAAAAGAGATATTTCATTAAAAAGAGCAGAAGAACTTAGAGGAAGAATTAAAGACTATATTATAAAAAAAGAAATAATTAGAAAAGGTCTTTGTGAACAGGAAGAAATTAATAAAAGAAAAAAAATTATTTTGAAAGTATTGAAAGGAACTGAAGAACAATGGGATGACTATAAATGGCAGTTAATAAATAGAATAGATAGTGTTGAAGTATTAGAAAAGATTATTAAATTGTCAGATAAAGAAAAAGAGATTCTTGAAGAAGTAGGCCAGCAATATAGATGGGCCATTTCACCATATTATTTAAGTTTAATAGATTTTTCAAAAAAATATGATCCTATTCGCCTTATGTCTATACCTCTATACAATGAGATTAAAGATAATCAAGGCATGCTCGATCCTATGGCTGAAGAATATACCAATCCTTCCGGTTGTATAACCAGAAGGTACCCGGACCGTTTAATATTAAATGTAACCAACGAATGTGCTATGTATTGTAGATTTTGCCAGAGAAGGAGAAATATAGGACAACTTGATAAACCCAAAAGTATGAAAATTATTAATGAATCCATAAAATATATTGAAGAGAACAGTGAAATAAGGGATATATTAATTACAGGCGGCGATCCATTAACATTAAGTGATGTTTTCTTGGAAGAAATTATCAGAAAACTTAGAGAAATAAAACATGTCGAAATTATTAGAATAGGGAGCAGGATTCCTGTAACGATGCCGCAAAGAATAACAGAGAAATTTTGTGATATGCTAAAAAAATATCATCCAATCTTTATCAACACACATTTTAACCACCCAATGGAAATAACAGAAGAATCAAAAAAAGCATGTGAAATGTTAGCCAATTCAGGTATTCCTCTTGGTAACCAAGCAGTTTTATTAAATGGCGTCAATAATAGTCCAGATATCATGAAGTGTTTAAATCAAGAGTTATTAAAGTGTAGAGTAAAGCCATACTATATTTTCCATGCCAAAAATATAAAAGGAACTACACATTTTTGTACATCAGTAGAAGATGGATTAAGAATAATGGAAAGCTTAAGAGGTTTCACATCTGGTATGGCAATACCAACTTATATTGTAAATGCACCAAAAGGTAAAGGAAAAGTACCTTTGAATAAAAATAACATTATTGAAAGAGGAGAAGACTATGTAATATTAAAAACATGGGAAGGGGAAAAATATAAAATTAAAAATTATAAAACACGAAATATTAAAGAAGTCATGTAATGAAGTTTTTAGATAAAAAGATATTTTTATCCAATCAATTTTGATATATAATTTTGAATAGGGTTATGATAATATAGAAAAGATTTAAAATAAATCTTTTCTTAATTTTTTTAGGAGAAAAAAATGAGAGAAATTAGAATAAGAGATGAATATATAAAGCTTTTTCAATTATTAAAATATGCAGATATGGTTTCATCCGGAGGAGAAGCAAAAATAGTTATTATTGATGGCTTGGTTAAAGTAAATGGAAGCATTGAAAAACAAAAAGGTAAAAAAATATATCAAAATGATATTGTTGAATTTGAAGATGATAAAGTTATCGTTAAATATGGGGAGTAATATATGTATATTCAACAAATTCATTTAAAAAACTTTAGAAATTATTTAGATCAGAAAGTTAACTTTCACGATAAAGTCAATATTATTATAGGCAATAATGCACAAGGAAAAACCAATTTATTAGAAGCTGTTTATATGACGTCTTTTGCAAAGTCCTTTAGAACCAATCGTGACCATGATATGATATTATTTGATAAAGAAAATGCAAAGATTGAAGCATTGGCACAAAAAAATAATATTGAATTGGACGTAGAAATATTTTTAAATAAAAATACTAAAAAAATGATTAAATTGAATGGTGTTAAGCTTAAAAAAAATATAGAAATTTTAAATAATATCTATACAGTTATTTTTTCACCGGAGGATTTACGCATTGTAAAAGATGGACCTGAAAAAAGAAGAAACTTTATTAATAGAGAATTATGCCAAATAAAGCCTATTTATTATCACAATTTATACAAGTACAGTAAAATATTACTTCAAAGAAATGCTTTCTTAAAGAATTATAAGTTTCAAAAAGATGAAAGTATGCTATCCATTTGGAATCAAGAAATTATTCATTATGGGCTGAATATTATAAAAGAAAGAGATATTTTTATAAAAAAATTAAATCAGATCAGCAGCCATATTTATAGCAATGTAACAGATGGAAAAGAGTATCTTGAGCTATCCTATGAATGTAATGTAAAAGTCAGTGAAAATCATGTTTCAAATAATAAAAAAATATATGAAGACGCTTTAAAGAATGCTGAAAAAAAAGATTATTTGAGAGGCAATACCAGTGTAGGACCACATAAAGATGATATTCATATAAGCGTTAATGGACAAGATGTTCGGTACTTTGGTTCCCAGGGACAACAAAGAACAGCATCATTATCTCTAAAACTTGCAGAAATCCAATTAATTTATGAAGAAACAGGTGAAATGCCAATACTTTTATTGGATGATGTTTTCTCAGAATTGGATGCTACCAGGCAAAAATACTTGATAAATTTTTTAAAGAATATGCAAGTGTTTATTACAACTACAGATATTAGTGAATTTCTTAGAAATAATTTACCCGAAAATTATATATTTCAAGTTCATGGCGGAAGTGTAGAAAAAGTATAAAGGCTTTCTATTTTATAAAAAATTGAGAGCTTTTTTATTTTTTATAATGAATTTGTTTGAAAATAAAATAATTGTTATCCAATAACAGAGAAATGCCATATAAATAATATAGAGGTGATACTATGGCTACTATATATATTTATAATAATGATACAGATGAAATGGAAGTATACGAAAGAGGTGAAAATGATTATATGCCTTATATTTATAATAATAGCCTGACTGTTAACGAGTTTAGAGGTTCTTCTAATTCTAATGTTTTATGGTCAGACAAAAGAACCATGGAAACTTGGAGCCAATTTAGAGATTATTATGGTTTACCTATTTATGTTGGCTTTGCATATAAAAGAATATGGGAAGGCGGGCATAGTAATCAGTCTCAACATTATGCAGGAACAGCTTTTGACACAGCTCAAAATTTAGGTCCGGCACAAAGAGAAGAACTAAGGCAAAGTGCAGTCGATTCAGGTTTATGGAATTATGTTGAGCCGGCTTACCTAGCACCTACATGGGTTCATATGGATAAAAGAAATGAAAATCCAGCTTGTGTTGCCGGTTATCCAGCTTTAAGAGCAGGAGATAGAGGCAATTATGTTTTGATTCTTCAAGATGCATTAAATGCTATAGGATATGTAGGTTCTGGGCTTGATGGTATTTTTGGAAGCAGTACTGAAGCGGCAGTAAAACAATTTCAAGAGGCAAATGGTTTGCCGGCAGATGGTATCGTTGGATGTTTAACTTGGACAGAAATTACACAGCAAGCAAAAGGGATAGGTTTAACATCTACTGTAGTAAACCCATAATAATAAAAAATGTCCATAATGAAAAATATTTGTACAATTCCTTTATTATTTATAATAATGGAGTTGTATATTTTTGAATAAAAACATAATTGTATAAAAAAACTTTCTTTGATTGAGATAGAAAAAAATAAAAAAACAATCAAAAACATGAATAAATTAACAGTTATTATGGTTATAATTTCCAATGAATCATAAAATAAAATAAATATAATTTTAGGATTAATATATATAGTTTAAAATGCGTTTAAAAAGTTCTAGATTTGCTTTTATTAAAAAAAAATTGATTAAGTAATTATTTTTTATCAATTAACAAAAATAACTTTAAAAATAACTATTAAAAGATTATAATAGTATAGGTGGTACGCATGTAGATACATTTCTATAAATAAGTACCACCTATAGTGTTCAACTGTAGTTTTAAAATAAGAATAACTTAGTACAGATTATTCACGGAGACTACTAAAAAGGTACAAGTATTTTGGAAAACCAAAAGATGCAGTAGATTTTTTGTAGTTTATCATAAATAATTTGGACTAGTTAGAATAGTTATCAAAAGAGGTGATTGATTTGACAGCAGAAAAATACGGGCAATATAATGCTGAGAATATACAAGTACTGGAAGGCCTAGATCCTGTTAGGAAGCGTCCGGGCATGTATATTGGTTCTACCGGAGCAAGAGGGCTTCATCATTTAGTCTATGAAATTGTGGATAATAGTATTGATGAAGCATTAGCAGGATATTGTAAAAATATAAATGTGACGATAAATAAAGATAATTCTATAACCGTTATAGATGATGGAAGAGGAATGCCGGTTGATATGCATCCAAAAATGAATAAACCGGCAGTAGAAGTGATACATACAGTGCTTCATGCAGGTGGAAAATTTGGAGGCGGTGGATATAAGGTATCCGGCGGTCTTCATGGTGTAGGGGCTTCTGTTGTAAATGCTTTGTCAGAAAGTATGTTGGTTGAAGTAAAAAGAAATGGAAAAATATATAGACAGACTTATGAAAGAGGAAATACAACTTCAGAATTAGAAGTTATAGGAAAGACAAAAGAGACAGGGTCAATGACAACTTTTTTACCGGACCTAAAAATATTTGACGAAATTGATTTTAATTTTTCTACTTTAGAACATCGCTTAAGAGAAATGGCATTTTTAAATAAAGGTATAAAAATTGTTATAAAAGATGAAAGAGAAGATAGAAAAAGAACAGAAGTTTTTCATTATGAAGGTGGTATTAAAGAATTTGTAAAACATCAGAATAAAAACAAAGATGTTATTCATAAAGATGTTATTTATTTTGAAGTAAAAAAAGAAGAACATGAACTAGAAATAGCCATGCAGTATACAGACCGATATAATGAAAATATATTTACTTTTGCGAATAATATCAATACTCAAGAGGGCGGCTCACATCTGGTTGGATTTAAATCGGCTTTAACCAGAGTCGTTAATGACTATTGTAAGAAAAATAATTTGATTAAAAATAATGAAGAAAGTCTTACAGGAGAAGATATTAGGGAAGGGATAACCGCCATAATATCTGTTAAGTTAACGGAACCTCAATTTGAAGGTCAAACCAAAACGAAATTAGGAAATAGTGAAATAAGAGGATTTGTTGAGACAGCTACAAATGAGCACCTTCATATCTTTTTAGAAGAAAATCCTCAACAAGCTAAAGCCATTATTGAAAAAAGTATTAAGGCTGCAAGAGCAAGAGAAGCTGCAAGAAAAGCTAGGGATTTAACTCGAAGAAAAGGCGTATTGGACAGTATGTCACTTCCAGGAAAATTAGCTGATTGCTCAGAAAAAGACCCGGCATTATGTGAAGTCTTTCTAGTAGAGGGTGATTCTGCAGGCGGCTCAGCTAAACAAGGAAGAGATAGAGCAAGACAAGCTATTTTACCTCTTAGAGGTAAAATAATGAATGTAGAAAAAGCCAGATTAGACAAAATATTAAATTCAGATGAAATAAAAGCTATGATTACAGCATTTGGTTGTGGTATTGGGAATGAATTTAATTTAGAAAAGTTAAGATATCATAAGATTATTATTATGACCGATGCGGATGTAGATGGTGCACATATTCGAACCTTACTTTTAACTTTCTTTTATAGATACATGTCGCCATTGGTTGAAAGTGGACATATTTATATTGCTCAACCACCTTTGTATAAAATTAAAAAGGGAAAAGCAGAACATTACGTTTATTCTGATAGAGAGTTGGAAAAGCTCTTAGCAGAAATTGGACGTCAAGGTATAGCCTTACAAAGGTATAAAGGACTGGGGGAAATGAACCCCGATCAGCTTTGGGATACGACAATGGATATCCAGAATCGTACATTAATTCAAGTAACTCTGGATGATGCAGCTGCTGCAGATGATGTATTTACAACTTTGATGGGAGATAAAGTACCCCCAAGAAGAAAATTTATTGAAGATAATGCAAGATATGTCACCAACCTGGATATTTAGGGAGGCTAAGAATGAGTAATAACTTAATAGATAATAGTAATATATTGCAAATAGATATCAACGATGAAATGGAAAAATCATATATTGATTATGCTATGAGTGTCATTGTAGGTAGAGCGCTGCCAGATGTAAGAGATGGTTTAAAGCCGGTTCATAGAAGAATATTATATGCTATGAGTGAATTAGGGCTGTCTCCTGAAAAACCTTTTAGAAAATCTGCTCGTATCGTTGGGGATGTACTAGGTAAGTATCATCCACATGGTGATTCCTCAGTATATGATGCAATGGTTAGAATGGCACAAGATTTCTCTATTCGATATTTATTAGTCAATGGACATGGAAATTTTGGCTCTGTTGATGGTGACGGTGCCGCGGCTATGAGATATACGGAAGCCAAAATGACATCACTAACATCACAAATGTTGAGAGATATCAATAAGAATACGGTTGATTTTGAACCCAACTTTGATGAAACTTTGCAGGAACCTTCTGTTTTACCATCAAGATTTCCTAATCTTTTAGTTAATGGATCTAATGGAATAGCAGTAGGAATGGCGACATCTATCCCACCACATAACTTAGGGGAAGTCATTGATGCAACCGTCAAACTAATAGATGAAGAAGAAGTAGACATAGAAGAATTATTAAAAATAATTAAAGGACCAGATTTTCCAACAGGCGCAACGATACTTGGAAAAAATGGAATGAAAGAAGCTTATAGAACCGGCCAAGGAAAAGTCATCGTAAGGTCTAAAGTAGAAATAGAAGAGACCAATAAGGGAAAAGAACAAATTATTATTAATGAAATTCCTTATCAAGTTAATAAAGCAAGATTGATTGAAAAGATTGCAGATCTTGTTAGAGATAAAAAAATTGAAGGTATTTCGGATTTGAGAGATGAATCTGATAGAAAAGGTATGCGTGTTGTGATTGAGCTAAGAAAAGATGCCAATGCACATATTATATTAAATCGTTTGTATAAGCATACTCAACTTCAAGATACTTATAGTATTATTATGATTGCTCTGGTAAATGGTGAGCCTAAAATACTCAATATGCGTGAAATGCTTCATCATTATTTGATGCATCAAAAAGATATTGTAACAAGAAGAACACAATATGATTTAAAGAAAGCAGAAGAAAGAGCTCATATATTAGAAGGTCTGCGAATTGCCCTCAATAATATTGATGAAATTATAGATTTAATCAAAAAATCTCCAAATGTTCAAAAAGCAAAAGAAGATTTAATGGAGCAGTTTGAATTATCTGAAAGACAAGCCCAAGCCATCTTGGATATGAGATTGCAAAAGTTAACAGGTCTTGAAAGAGAGAAAATTGAGCAAGAATATGCTGAAATTATGGCATTAATTGCTGAATATAAAGACATATTATCTAATGAGAAAAAATTAATGGGTATTGTTAAAGACGAATTATTAGAAATAAAAGAAAAATATGCAGATGAAAGAAGAACTGAAATTGTAGCAAGTTTAGAAGAAATAGAAGAAGAAGATTTAATAGAAGAAGAAGATATTGCAATTACACTCACACATTTAGGATATATAAAACGTGTACCGGCAGATACCTATAAGCTTCAAAAAAGAGGTGGAAAAGGTATTACCGGTTTGACTACAAGAGAAAATGATTTTGTGAAGCAGTTGATTTCGACTTCTACGCATAATTTCTTATTGTTCTTTACCAATAAAGGTAAAGTTTATAGAATGAAAGCTTATGAAATACCAGAAGCTAAAAGACATGCAAAAGGTACGGCCATTGTAAATCTATTAAATCTTCGACATGGAGAAAGAGTAACGGCAGTTATACCTATTAAGACTTTTGAAAAAGAAAGATACTTAATCTCAGTAACAAAAAAAGGAATTATTAAAAAAACAGACTTGACACAATTCGATACTTCTAGAAAAACTGGTATTATAGCCATCAATTTAAAAGATGATGATGAATTGATTAGTGTAAAAGAAACGATAGGAAAAAGCGATGTTATTGTCGTTACGAAAAAAGGTAAATCCATATGCTTTAATGAAGAAGATGTTAGAGATATGGGACGTACGGCAGCAGGTGTTAGAGCTATTATTCTTGGAAAAGATGACGAAGTTATATCTATGGAAATATTTGAAATGAAAGAAGTTTCGAAAAAAGAGTTTTTATTGGTTGCAACGGAAATGGGTTTTGGAAAGAGAACTTTACTTAAAGAATATAAACTTCAGGCAAGAGGTGGCAAAGGTTTATTAACTTATGACAAAGATAAACTTGATAAGACCGGTGATTTAATTGGTGCGGTTATTGTTAAGGAAGATGATGAAGTTATGCTTATTAATTCTGAAGGTATCATCATTCGATTAATAGTGAATGAAATTTCAAAGTTTGGAAGAGCTACTCAAGGTGTGAAGCTTATGAGAGTAGATGAAAATACCAATATTATTACTTTAGCGAAAGTACTTAGTATTGATAGTGATGATATTAATGGAAATGAACAAATACCTTTAGATGTTTAATATTTACAGGTTTGCTGATAGGTGACATCTAGCTATAGGAATTTCTATACTAGATGTCACCTAAAGCTGTTTATTCTTATAAAAAATGGGTATATAAAAATTATAGTCTCAAGGAGGGTTTATGTAATGACTCTAAATTTATCAAGCTTATATAATGAGGAGTTGAATTTTTGGCTAGTAGAGATAAAAGGGGAAGTAGATGTTTTTACGGCTAAAGAATTGAAGAAAAAATTAGTTGATATTTATACTGAAAAAGAATCAGATATCGTGATTGATTTTGAACAATTAAACTATATTGATAGTACTGGACTGGGTGTTATAATAGGTGCATTTGGACGAATGAAAGAGTCTAATCACAAATTATCCATTATTAATCCAAAACAAAATATACTTAAACTCCTGACTATAACAGGCCTAGATAAGATATTTATGTGTTAAATTTCAAACAAAAGGAGCGAAGAAGATGGCTGATTTGTTAAAATTTTCTATTCCAGCAAAACCGGAATATGTAAGTGTTGTTCGATTAGCAGTCTCGTCTATTGCTAATAGAGCCGGTTTTGATATTGAAGCAATAGAAGATATTAAAGTTGCCGTTGCTGAGGCTTGTACCAATGCAATTCTCCATGGTATAGGTGAGAATGAGAATATATGCAGTTATGATGTTGAATGCTGTGTTGATGAAGATCATTTGGATATCGTTATAAAAGATTGTGGAGAAGGATATAATAAAGACTGCTATAAGAATCCTGATTTATGCAACCCTAAGGAAGGTGGTTTGGGAATATTTATTATAAAATCATTAATGGATGATGTAGAGATATTTTCAGATACTGGAAAAGGAACAACAATCAAAATGGTCAAATATATTTAGTGGGGTTGTTGAAATGAGTATAAGGGACTTGTCTGAAGAAAAAATATCTAATAATTCAAATAAAGAATTATTTGAATTATATCAACAAAATCATGATATCGACATAAGAAATGAACTGATTCAAAGAAATTTATATATTATCGATGTATTGGTTAAAAAATATATTAATAAAGGCATTGAATATGACGATTTATATCAAGTTGCTTCTTTAGGGCTTATTAAAGCAGTGGAAAGATTTGATATTAGTAAAGGATTTAAATTTGGGAGTTTCGCTACACCTACTATACTAAAAAAAAAAAAAAAATATTTTAGAGATAAAGGCTGGACCATTCGTGTTCCAAGAAAAACTCAAGAAATATCCGTTAAATTACAGAAAGCAAAAGAAAAATTAACACAAGAGCTTCAAAGAATTCCAATGGTGTCAGAAATTGCAGAGTATCTTGAGTGTACGGAGGAAGATATATTGCAAGCCATGGAAGCAGCCAGTGCCTATGATATTCACTCCATACATCAAACATTTGAAAATAATAATCAAGATAAAGATTTGATGCTTGAAGAAATATTAGGAAAAGAAGATAAACATTTTAGTAGTTTTGAAAATCAAGATTTTATATTAAAAATTATGGAGACATTTTCAGATGTAGAAAAAGAAATATTTGAGTTACGTTTTCTAAAAGAAGAAAAACAGAGTGAAATTGCTAAAAAGTTAGAAGTTTCGCAAATGACTATATCCAGAATGGAAAGAAAAATTATAGAAAAATTTAAAAACGAATTAAT
>JAKSCF010000534.1 GCA_022360735.1 Clostridia bacterium | reverse complement strand
TTCATTGGAATTAGCTTCCTTTACTACCAGTTTAGCATAGCCAATAAATGTGTTGGTTTCTGTATCGATTATTTTGAATGCTCCGAAAGATTCATGCAGTTGATTGTTGTTTAAGAGCGATTCATATTTGCTTTTGGCCTCTTCAAATGGGATTGCCCTTTGAGTAATCATTTCCATAACTTTTTTGTTACTAACTAATGTGTAGTATTTACTAAAGTCATCAGCAGCAAATTTTTCAAGAGATAATTTATGTTTCAATTTATACCCTCCAACTGTTATTTCTGTGTTACATAAAACAAGTTTGGTTCAACTTGTTAAGTAACTACATGAACCGCATTTCTGAACGGTTCCATTTTAATACAGTTATTCAGCAGCTTATTTTGATTTTTTCTTATTATGATAATGTCTTCGTGCTTTTGCTCTATTTCCACAATCCTGCATGGAACACCAGCGTCTGCTCTTATTTTTACTTGTATCTAAGAATAACCAACCACAATTGTCATCGGCACATACATTTAATCTATCAAGTTTGTTTGATATTAATAACTCAACAATATCTTTAATAATAATTGATAGCATCCAGTCTAGGTTTTTATTTTGCTCCCCCTTCTTCCATTCAAATTTATTATGCTGATATACAAGACTTGAAAAAGGTAGCATCTGAGCAATTTCACTGTTCAGCAGATCAATATCTTGTTTGCCAGGAACTTCTTTAGCAATAACCGCGAGTAATATTCGATATAAAGATTCTCTAAGTTCTATAACTCTATTTAATACTTGATCTGCTTCATTTTTTCTGTTATGACTCTCTTCTGACAAAAAGGCTGCTTGCTCTTTATTAATGATATTTCTCACTTGACACCATTGTACAAATGCAATGTAGGTAGTTAGATACTCTTGAGACATACTGCCATCGCGATGCCAGCCAACTGTATTGATAAAATCTAAGCACAACTGCTCCCTTAGCATCGTTATATTTTGAATCTCAACCATTTCACTGCTCCTTAAAAACTACTTATGGTTTATAGTTATTCATTTTCCCCATTCTGTCTCAGCAAAGTATTATCTCCAATCGATAATATCGCTATTATTTATCATCCACTATACCATATCCAGTACAGCTGCTCAATCAATAGCTATTATAACCATCAAAATAAGATTGACTGGTTATAATAATAGTGCTAAAATAACGATATAAAGGTATAGCCTTTAAGTTCTTCTTAATCACTTATAACTGAGGGGGTAAATAATGTTAGGATATTGTGGTATCAATTGTCATGAGTGTAAGGCTTACAAAGGCACAGTGCATACTGATTTAGACCTTTTGAAAAGTGCTGGAGAAAATTATTTGAAAGGACAATATAAACCTGAAGATTGGGTTTGCCTGGGATGCACCCCAGCTAACCAAAAGTTTATTGCCAAGTATTGTAGAGAATGTGTTGTAAGAAAATGTGCAGTAGAAAAAAAGGTGCAAAATTGTGCCGAATGTGACAGCTATGAAAGTTGTGATACCATCCAGAACTTCATTAATGATTTTTATGAAAATGTTGAGACAAATGAACTGCTAATTAGAATGAACTTACTTCGCAAGCGATTCGTGGATAGCAACTAGATTACATTTAATATAGGAGCTGTGCATTAACGCTTTAATACACAGCTCCTTATATGTTTAGTAATTTACTTGATTATCAATAAAAAAGATTAAAATCATTGAAACAAGCTTTCACTATTGCGCCTCCACTACCTGTTGTACCATTTCGCTTGCTCTCTATATAATCGTGAATATTCTCCTTCTTGAGCTATTAACTCTTCATGAGTTCCATCTTGTATAATTTTACCATCAGCAAAAACAACGATCCGGTCAGCCAATGAGGCTACACTTATCCGATGGGTTACAAAAATAACCGTTTTATCTTTAGCCAATGATATATATTTTTGAAAAACATCCGTCTCAGCTAAAGGATCTAGATTGCTGGTCGGTTCGTCCAAAATAATAAAATCCTTATTACGATACGCTGCCCGCGCAATAGCCAGTTTTTGCCACTGTCCACCGGACAGTTCCGTTCCACCAATATCTTTACCAAGCAAGCTGTTCCTTTCAACATCATTTAATCCTGAAAAAGACAAAGCTGTATCGATATCTTCTTCATTTCGAGGCTTCACTGTATCTCCGAGAAAAACATTATCGCCTATGCTAAAGGTGACATATCGCGCGGGTTCTTGCACGACAGCACTAATGTTGCTATACCAAGCGATTGGATTGATTTGCTCTACTAAGACATCGTTTATCAACAGTTCACCGACTGATGGTGAGAGCGTTCCGGTAATCAATTTTACAAAAGTGGTCTTTCCCATTCCATTCTCACCAACAAAAGCTACTTTTTCACCTTTGCAGATACGCAAGTTGATGTCATTAAGAACATATCTTTCAGTCAGCGGGTAACGGTATTTCAACCGCTTTGCTTCTATCACATTAAATTCGCCCAAATCCACGCCCTCGTTTTTTTGCTCTGGTAATTCCATGAGATCAAAGAACTGCGCGGCTTCATTTTTTTTCATATATACCGTGACAAACCCGACGAGAAATTGTTTTGTATCGTTTACCAAAGTTGATACTAGTGAAAGCACTGCTCCTAATGCACCCAACGTTAATTTGCCCATAGCCATCAAGACAATTGCAAAAATACAGCCACCTACATTTGCAAGACTTAATAAAAAGTAATTGAATATCTGTAAAATTGCTTGGGTTCGGATTAGCTTCTTTTCTTTATAGGTATATTCATCAGCTATATTCTTCCATTTTTTATAGAAAAAATCGTGCAAACCAAGAACCTTGAGTTCTTTCCCTGCTGATGAGAGCATTACACTTTGAAAATATTCTGCTCTTCTGGTCAGCTTAACATTATCCTTAACGAATTTGAATTGTAATTTTTGCCCTATTGTCAGTGACCACAATGTTGGCAGCGGAGCGACAAGTACAATCAGACATAGCAATGGATTGAATATATATAGCGATGCTGCAATCGTTATAATAGAAATTGCCTTTGCTATTACGATATAACCCTGCATCATAACTGTCGTATTTACTCCTCTCCATTGGTCACTTAAAAAACTAAATACTTGCGCCATATTGTCATTTATCTTTGGTATTTCATAATACTCAGGTGATATTGAGGCAAACTTTTCATACATTTTTGACCGTAACAACTCAGCTTGGTGATTTGCTTGTACAATATTGAGCATTTCAATTCTTTCATATACCCCAACGTAGCGGTCAATTAAACCTGTAATAAAGCTGATGATAAAATATGACAAGAGTAATAGAACAGCTGGGACAATATAGTCTCCAGTAGTAAGTCCTTCAGCTGTTTGAACATACCTGCCCCATATAAGAGCTAATACCGGGCGCAGTAATGATAAGAGGATATATAAGCCAAGATAAATAAAACTGATTGCTTTTGTAGTGGAAAATACGAACAAGAACAATTTAAAAAGATGTTTCGCTTTCGGTTTTTGTTCTGATTGTACATCGTGTTCAAGACCTCTTGTTTTATCATTAAGCATGTTCAGTCTCACCCCCATTTTTTACATACCATTGTTTTTGGGAATTGAACATATCGGCATATAATCCGCCTTGTTCCATGAGTTCATCATGGGAGCCGCTTAAAGTTACCCGCCCGTTGGCAATGACAAAGATACGATCAGTTATCACAGTCGAGGCCAGCCGATGTGTAATAAAAATCGCCGTCCTATTCTTCGCCATTTCAGCAAATTCAGAATAAATCCGGCTCTCTGCCATGGGGTCAAGTTGGCTGGTGGGTTCGTCAAGTATCAGAATAGGCTTATTGCCCATAAATGCCCGTGCTATGGCGATGCGCTGCCACTGACCACCTGACAGGTCAACACCGCCTTCAAAATCACGTCCGAGCAGGGTATCAATTCCATCAGGAAGAGCTTCAGCAAAAGTATCAACCTTGGCTTTACGCATAGCGGCAGTCATAGCCTCGTTATTATCAATTTTTTCTATATCGCCTATCCCGACATTTTCACCGATTGTCATACTGTATCTGATAAAATCTTGAAATATCGGCCCAAACAACTGCCTTCGTACATTCTGAGAGTAGTTGTTAAGCGGTTTACCACCAACTCTAATTTCTCCACTGTCTGGCTGAAATAAACCGAGTAATAATTTTATCATTGTGGTCTTGCCTTCGCCATTTTCCCCAACGATGGAAACCTTTTCACCATGATTGATTTTAAAATTAAGCCCGTTTAATACTTTTTTTTCAGTATCCGGATATGTAAAATATACGTCATCGAACTCAATGGTCATTTCAGTTGGAAAATCATTATCGTCGCCATATTCATCTTCAGACAAGGCAAAATATTTTTCATAGAACTCAAAAGTAATTATGTGCCTTCCACTTGATTGGAAAAAGTTGGTCAGGCCTTTTAAAGCGTCGAATAAGCCGGTAAATATTATAAGTGTGAGTGAAATCATAATGCCGATACTCAAACCGCCGTTCAAATACAGCATTAGCAAAATCACAGCATTTACTATCTGAGCAATGCTTATTACAATTTTTCCCAAGAGTTTTTGGCGCATATGTTTGAAAAAATATTGTTCATATTCTCGGTTCCGTGATGAAAATCTATTTCTATAGGTATTAATTAAAAACCGGGAAGCTCCGAACAGAATGTTTTCCCTAATAAATCTCCGAGACATGAGCATATTGCCGAGGATTCCGTATTGACGGTCTTTTTTCCAAAATTTTTCCATCTCAAAATAGATATTTCGAGAAACCTTTAAAGAGATATAGGTATCCAACGCAAATGGTAAAAGTATGGTTAAGAGCAACCACCATTTTATAGAACCAATGAGATACAATATACCGATTGATGCTATTGATGAAGAAATAATATTTCTTAGATAAATTCGGGACATATTACTGGCAGCTTCTTCAGCACCGTTATCTTTTCTGTATACGTTGTCGATTATTTTCATTGAAGCTTCGTTTTCCAAATGTTCGTAGCGTAGTTTTTTTAACTTTTGCAGCATTTTACCTTTATATGCTGTTCGGATGATAAGCTCACAACGTGGTCTAATATACGATTCATTAAATAAATCGCCAACTATGACTGGTAACAGGCTTAAAACAACAAACGATATTAAATAAGGAACATAGCTTATAAATTCTAAATTACCCGCTGCTACTGCTAAACCAAGATTGAAAATTTGACTGTTCACCCAAACAGAAATCGGCGGGACAACGCCAGTTACAATTGCTGAGACAAAAATTGCTATAACTACAAAAGGGCTTTCAGAAAACAGGATACTTAGTAATTCGCTATATGCTTTAAAAATACGTTTCATAAAACGACTCCTTTGTACAGTTATCAGCAATGTTAAAGATTATTTATATTATAAAAAAGAACATAATAATAGAATGAAGTTGAACTAAAAATAAAGTCTATAGAAAGGTCTTCTGTGATAAGATGTAAACTTGAGAAAAATACTTATGAAAAGAATCAATATGGACACTGCTAACTATACCACAGAGGCACAGAAGTATAAACATCTAAATTACAAAGAGAGTATGATAATTCAAAATAAGATTTAACACACCCGACTTCGCTCAGATGAATTGCATAATTGTTTGTCATAGCATCGCCCACATTAGCACCAGGGTGGTCTTTATAAAAGTCAGATAACAAATCCTGCAATCAACGCAATGATGACAATAAAGGGAGCTGGTATCTTTTTTGTTACCAGCAATATAACAGTAATTATAGTAACCGCCAAATTGTCTATGGTGAACCCACTTTTTTGCATTAGAATTACGGCAGCTATAGCTATTAATCCCCCGGCAACAGCATTTATTCCTTTTAAGGATACTTTGATAGCTTTGATTTCTTTCAGATTCTCCCACACCGGATAGACAAAAATAATTAAAAGCAGGCCAGGCAGAAAAATCCCTATGCCACCGGCAACTGAACCCAAAACCTGAGTTATCCAGCCTGCCCCTCGGGCTGCCATACCCCCTGCATAGGCACTAAAGCTAAACATAGGCCCTGGGAGACCCTGGACAAGTCCGTAGCCAGTTAAGAATTCAGCATTAGTCAGGTATTGATTGACCTGAACCAGTTCGCTGTGCATAACTGGAACCACAACTTGGCCGCCCCCAAAAACTAAGTAGCCATAACGATAAAAACTTTCAAACAAATTAATAATGTGATTGTTCCAAATCAGCGTGGCAGTGATACTACCAACTGCAAACAAAGCAAAAACTATTAAAAAGATCCAGGGGGGATTAAGTTTAACTTTATTCCACAAATTCTTTTCCCTGGAGACAACTACACTGATTATTCCCCCTATGATCAATACTGCTGGAAAAATCCAGGGTACCCTAATGAAATAGGTCACCAGAGACGAAAGTATCAGTAGCATTAAGGTCATTCTATCGGTCACTACTTTTCTGCCAATCCTGAAAGATGCTACCACGATAAATCCCACTGCCATTGGACCAATATAACGTAACACTTCCGGGGATATATTACTGCTCTTTAGAAACTGGTACAAAAAGGAGAGTATTGTCATTACCGTAAGCACTGGTAAAGCCCATACTAACAGAGTCAGAAACGCCAGCCTGGGCCCACCTGTTTTATA
>JAKSCF010000279.1 GCA_022360735.1 Clostridia bacterium | reverse complement strand
TAAATACTTTTTCACCATTATTGCCTCTCACTATTACATGATATAATGCCTTCCTAATGTATCCTTGGTTTTCTTGACATTTCATCACCTATTACTATTTTTTCTAATCTCACTCTTTGTTAGTCAATTTGTCAAGCCTGACCCCTTATTAGTTGATACATCCCAAATCATTATAATAATTAAATTATCAACTTCTAAAATACTTTTAATCTCATAATTGAAATCAACCCGATAACCATTTACTGTTAAAGAATTTCTAGAAACATTATAATTCATCATAATATCCTCTCCTAATTCTGCAAATTGCATCTAAATGAAAAGTTAATAGCCAACTCTTAATCATACTGTCCATAATTATATAGCCTAAAATCACGTGATGTTTTTTCTTTATCAAATACATTTTTAATATTAATCTTATCAACAATTCCATTTGCAATTTTATTTAGTGTCTCGACAATTATAGGTTTTTCACGTTCTTTCTGAATGTAATATAAATTTGAGAATAATATTTTTGCACTTTCCCTGATTTCATCAATTTCTAGTAACCTTTCATAATATCTTGTTTCTCCTTCACTTTCTTTAGCTTCTAATTCATCTAAGTCAGCCGTTAAATAATCAATCTCTTCTTCGTCATCTTCCAAACCTATTCTTACTCCTAAATCAATAGCTTCTCCATCATAAAAATTTTCAAAACTTATAAATGAAAGAAGTTTATGATTTTTCAAATACCCTTTTGCTAAAAGAATAACTTTTTCAGCTAATATATCAATTAAATTTTCAACCATCTTATCGCATTCGCTTTCTGTTAATTTAACTATAAAATCTATTTGCTTTTTTCCTAAAATGGTTATTTTTCTCAAATTACCATTACTATAATGAATATGTAAACAATCTTTAAGTATATTTTCATTCATTAATTCATATCCATACTCAACTCTTGACTCATTTCTTAAAACATTATGAGCATGAGAATACTCAATTATCTCATATTTATTTTTAATGCTGGAGTAATTATCATTAAGCTGCTTTTCTGATATAGTATGCGCTACTATATCTATCCCTTGCTTACATTTAATAAACAAGCTTCTATTATTTCTCATTTTCTTATAACCTGAGTTTATCTCCTTCTCATTCATATACACTTTAGATTTATGAGTAAGGCTCGGTTTATCAGTACTGCTTCCCTCTATTTCAAACTCAAGTTTTTTAGAAACTAATACTACAGTTTTATCATCTCTATAAAAATCTACCATTTAAACCTCCTATAATTCCTTTCACATATATGTATTTTTTAAGGGAATGAAATTAATCATTCCCTAAACTTTTAGGTTAAAAACTGTTTTTTTTCAGAATTCCATACTTCAGTAAACCTAAAGCCACGTAAATTATTTCTTAATGCTTTTTCTCTAAATTCGTCTGAATATAATTCTTTAAAATATGGAAAATCTTTGATTTTGAATATATGTGCATCTTTCACAACATCAGGTTTGAAAACATATTTTGTAAAGCGTCCATACATGTTTGGACCAAACTCTTCTCGTTCTGATTTATCATAGTCAATACAGTCCCTTAAATTTACCACATTAACAGCATAGAGTTGGTCTTGTCCAACATAATCTTTATGAATTAAAGGTAGGAGTTCTGCATTTCCCTTTAACAAATCTTTTAAAACTTCAATCGCTCTTTCGCTAAAAACTGGAACACTAGGGCTACATAAAGGAGCATCGCTTTTTTTCCCTTGTTTAATAGTCTTCATCTCTACCATTGGCCAATCATGGACCATACTCTTACCTTTGAAGCCTGGGTCAAAATAATTATTATAATAATGATCAAATTCTTTTACTTGTATCATGTCATACTTTTCTATAGTATTATCAAGAGTCCATATCCTCATGTCAATTTCCCTTCCGTCTATATCTCAATTTAAAGGTTGTTATTGTTTAAAATTTATCAATAATCGAATTTTTTTCTCCAAAACTCTACCCTCCTTGGAGCCTTTATTTCTATTTCTTTTAAGATATTATCTTTAAAGGTTAGAAAAGCATATTTGAATTTTTTGTACTCAAATGGTACTCTTTGCCAATCCAAATTTTTCTTCCCTCCTAGAATAGAATCCACTATAGACAAATACACATACTTTCCTTCTTTTTGAAATTTATATGCTGGTTTACCTTGCTCTCCACCTTCAATTATATATTCAGTTTCATCCATTTCGAACACTTTAAATAAGTTACTAAACATTTCTATCCAATATCCAAAACATACATCATCAATTGAATCTATTCCAAAGCTAGGTAAAATTTTTCCATTAATATTAATTTCCATTTCTCCATGAATATGAGTATATTCACTTTCATTTAGATGTGAGATAGATATTTTCATATCTGAACTCTTCCTTTTATTAGGTGGCACTTTAATATTATATGTCCATAAATCTTTAAAAGTAATACTTACACACATAATTTTTCCTCCGCTGTTTTTTTACAAATATTAAAATATAGGATATGATGTTATTATTTTAAAACCTAGACTTTGTGACGAATCTTTAACCATAAATATTCTTGATTTGGTTAATCCATTAGTAATATGCTGTGATCCTGCTTTGGCACCACTGCCAATTACATTCATATGATTGTAGTCAACAATTAAATAGCCATTGTTAGATGAATTATCCAGCCATTTTTCAATTTCACTTGCATTGTTTCTCAAATTTTGTTGAACACTTTTGGTAGCAGTACTCTTATTTGCAAAAGATGTAGCATCAATACCTTCATTAACTGCTCGATTTATTAATTCGTTATTGGTCTTAGAAACATGCTTTTCCAAGGTATGTCCTCCAGCTGCTTCCATTTGATCCAAAATATCATCAGCTATGTTTCTTAATTTATACCCTATTGTTTCTTTAAGATTTGCAACGCTTTCTGTAAGCGCATTATGAGAACGTTCCATCATTTTTGATGATACAAAGGATACACCAGTTAATACAGTCCCTCTAGCTAATTCCTCTACTGCAACAGCCCCAAGCGCCGCTCCTCCGGCACCACTAGGTGAAGTAGCAACTGCCAATGTACCAGATATACCTGAATTTGTAAACGCTATAACAGCTTGAGTCGCAGATCCTACTGTTGCAATAGTATATGCAGATACAAAGCACGCATCTCCAAAGGCTTTAGCTCTTATATAGTAATAGTTATCGCTATAACCTTCTCTATTAGCAATCTTTTTTGCTAGACCAAAAAACACATTATCATCAACACTATCAACTATTCCTAGCCCAAGCATTTCTAAATCTTCTGATGATAATTGAGTAAAGTCAATACCTGTATATTCTATCATCTTTGATCTAATTTTTTGTTCTATATCATCCAAATCTATTTCAATTATACTTATAATCTTGTCAGGTATTATTGATCTTGATAATTCTAATGATTTTACCTCTGACTTAGCTGCTACAATACCCGCTATTATGCCTCCATCGGAAGGGATTGTAGCATAAAATGATGTCTCACTCCAACCACCAATATTTGTATAATCCCATGTCTTACCTTGTATGTCACTTTCATCAGCAACTATAGCATACATATCATCTATACTTTCAGAGTCTGCTCCAAATAAATATATATCTTTTCCTTCATATGTCATTTTATATACAATTTCTTGTTCTTGATCTGTGCTAAGCTTAAATACTTCACTTCCACTATATATAGTTATTGGTTCAGTTCCACTGTTTGTTACAATGCATTTATTTGAATTGTTTATTGATGTAGAATATCTGGTATTTCCACTATTTACTAATCCATTCTCATTATTGTATACTTCATAGTCATAATAATCAGTAGAACTTATCTGCATCGTTCCGCCTGAATTATTAACGAATTCTATACTGTTACCTACCTCAACTTCTACCCTTCTTATTGCCTCTTCTTCTTTTGGTTGTGCTTCAAAAATAAAAGATTCTCGTCCACTACGTATTATTATTGGTTCTGTCTCTTTATTTGTTATAACTATTCTCTTTCCCTTAAAAAAGGTTATATACCCTGAATCATTTACTCGGTAATCATATAATGTTCCATCACTATTATATCTCGCATAATCCACTTTTCCTGTTACTTCCACTCTTATATCTTCATTTATATCATTAATAAATTCTATAGTTTTACCAGCTTCTAACTCTACTTCTCTCATGACTTCTTCTTTTGCTGCCTGAACTTTTAAATTTTCATTTTCTGATTTGAATTCTTTATTGTATTTGATACCTGCTTCCGTTCGAACAGTAGTATCATACGTATCTTGTATACTTACTTCTCCACTAGTATTGTTTATAACCACAATACTCTTTTTTCCCTTTAAAGAAATTGTGTCTAGATATTCTTCAGCAAAAACCAGCACTGTACATGACATAACAAATATAGTTAAAATCATTAGGAAAAATATGTACTTTTTTATTCCTGTATTCATCACTAATCTCCTTGTAAGTAAATATACTTATTTTTAAATTAGTCTTTTATTTTGTCTTATTATCTTCCTAATTTTTTCAATATAATACCATATAAGGGTATTGTTTTCAATTATTTCTTGTGAAAATTTGTATTTAATTGTAAAATATCGCGATTTCAATTTTCTTTATTTTTGCACTACTATGCTCAAGTTAACCTAAACAAATATACTAAAAATAAAGCACTCATCATATTCTGTAATAACATCTTTGGTAGAGTATTCTCCAATGACTCTTATGACATTTTCTGTAAATGCCCTGATAAAATCGTCTTTGCCTTCTACTACATTATTAATAGCTGTCATTATAATATGGTGGAGTGATTCTTTTTTAAGGTCAACCGATTCATCACATACTACTAGGATATCTGTAAGTACATATTTTGAACTGTATTATTATTCTGTTTTTTAGTTTTTTATTTTTACATAACAATAACACCAAGACCATTTTAAATTTCTTGATGCTTTTGTATTTTATATATAATAAACATATATTTTGTATTTACGTTAATATCCCCTAAGCCATCTGTATTTTGCCCCAAAATCGAACAAAAACAGTGTTTTTACTCACCCTTCCCCAAAACCGCAATACTTCTGGACAAACGTTATTTTTCTTCTCAATAACTGCATTTCGTTATTAGCGTAGCTATCTCACAATGCGTTGTGTATATAAAAAAGATGTCGTGAGGTCGTAGAAATTCCTTGGTGGATTATAAGAAAGGATTGGGGTCACTTTTTCTCCATTATTGCCTCTCACCATCACATGATATAAGGCACCTTCATAATGTATCCTTGGTTTTCTTGACATTTTATCACCTAATTACTATTTTTCCTAATCTTATTCTTTGTTAGTCAATTTGTCAAGCCTGACCCCTTATTACCCAGAGGCTGTTTTTGAATATCTCCAGTTGATACATCCCAAATCATTATAATAATTAAATTATCAACTTCTAAAAAACTTTTAATCTCATGATTGAAATCAACCCAATAACCATTTACTTTTAAAGAATTTCT
>JAKSCF010000241.1 GCA_022360735.1 Clostridia bacterium | reverse complement strand
TTTACGTATGTTGAGAGAACGAGTGCACTTCTTCAGTGAGCAAGAGTTTCCTTAAATGACTTTCAAACTCGCCCTAGACCACAACGTTTTGCGACTTCAAGGTGACAGGCAGGCGGCCAGAAACACCAAGCTCTCGTGCAACAAAAACGTCTTCAATGCAGGCCACATTTCCCTCCTTTTTTTTTATTTGTCTACCTCTTAAAACTACAATGTCCGCCTAGATTTATCACGATTGCCTCAGATGTTTTACACTTTAAGTTAGCCGATAAAGCGTCCAAAAGATGTAATAAATATAGATTATTACATGTTAAGAGCCAGATCGTTTTTGTTCATTCGTTTTAATACCATATAGCTCACTCGCTCGAAGACTCCCTCGTTCGCGATATGGTATTAAAACTCGTGAATAAAAACGATATCATGCTCTCAACATGTAATAATCTATATTTATTACATCTTTTGGACGCTTTATCGGCTAACTCAAAGTGTAAAACATCTGAGGCAATCGTGATAAATCTAGGCGGACATTGTAGTTTTAAGAGGTAGCCCACTAAAAAAAGGGGGAAATGTGGCCTGCATTGTAGACGTTTTTGTTGCGCGAGAGCTTGGCGTTTCTGGCCGCCTGCCTGTCACCTTGAAGTCGCAAAACGTTGTGGTCTAGGGCGAGTTTGAAAGTCATTTCAAGGAACTCTTGCTCACTGAAGAAGTGCACTCGTTCTCTCAACATACGTAAACGCTGCAAGTTTGTTTTTCGTGTATGTTGTATGTATTGTATGTTGTATGTATTGTATGTTGTATGTATTGTATGTTGTATGTATTGTATGTTGTATGTATTGTATGTATAATGGGTTATTTGTACGCGGCGGCGGCATACGACCGGGAGGACATGTTGTAGTATTTGGTGCCGGACCTGTAGGGTTGGCAGCAGTTGCACTGATGAAGACCAGTGGTGCGGCGAAGCTGATTTGCTTCGAGACAACACAGGAGCGAAGGCAGCTTGCACTGGAAATGGGGGCTGATTATGTGGTTGATCCTATCCGGCTGGCCAATGACAAGATTGATGCATCGGAAATGTTAATGGATTTAACCAATGGAAGAGGTATTTCGCTGTTTGCCGAATGTTCGGGTGCTACCAATGCAACATATCCGGTCATGCAGGGAGCAATGGCCATAGGTGGCAAAACCGTACAAATCGGTCATACAATAGGAAAGACAAATATTGATTTATATCCTTTCCAATTTAAAGCAGCTATGATAAGCGGCTCCAACGGACAATCCGGTCAAGGCATATATAGTGACGTAATCGCGCTAATGGCAAGTGGGCGTATTGATATGCGCAAAATGGTGACGGCACGCGTACACCTTGAAGATATTATGCATGGCATGGCGTTAGCAGGCAACAGGACAGCAGGCAAAGTCCTTGTCAGTAAACAATATGACAAGATAAAAAAATAAAACAAATTAAGATTCAATGGAGGTAAGGATTATGTCAAAATGGCAAATACCCGCAAAGGGTGGACACATGGAAAATAATACTGGGGTTTACTTTCAAAACATGACAACCCTTGAAGTGAAAGAACGTTTAAAAAAGAATGATGTTTTATTGATACCTGTAGGTTCTACTGAGAATCACGGCCCGAGTGCCCCTTATGGAGAAGATACTTACTTAGACACAAGACTTTGTGAGCAGGTAGCTCAAGCCACAGGATGTACAGTCGCACAGCCAATTTGGTACGGCTCCCATCCTTATCATCACTTAGGCATGCCGGGAACCATTGTAATACCCGAGGAGATACTAGCGGATTATCTTTGCTATGTTTTTGCAGGTTTCTGGAATACAGGATTTAGAAAAATGATTGTTGTGAATGGGCACGGACAGGACTATGTTATTCCATTAGCCATACATAAGTTTGGAAAGAAATTTCAGGTACCGGGCATTATTTTATATACCCACTTCTGGAATGCTGCTAAAGAATTACTGAATACAAAAGAATTTGGGGGACCCTTTGAAACACCATTTATTCATGCAGACGAATGTGAACAGTCCTATGCTCTTGCACTATTTCCAGAATTATGCCGTCAGGAAGATGCAGTAGAGACGAAACCGTCACCAATGCTGCCACCGGGACACATTAATAACTCAGCAGAGACAGGTGAAGGTCCAATTAAATGGTATAACGCATATGGTTCTGTAGGTATGGAGTGCATCTGCTCGCCTGAAGGTGTTATTGGAAATGCCAAGCTGGCAGATGTAGAAAAAGCTCGAGAGGGTGTAGAAAGGATTTTGGACTACTTAGAAAAATTGGTAAATGACATTATCACAAAATATCCGGCCGGACAACTACCGCCTATTGATAAGGTAACCCAACGTAAACGTGAAGACATCGAAAGTGTTATTAAAGGACCTGAAAATGGTGGACGTCATTTATACACTTTGACATACTAATCCATGCAATAATACAGATAATTTATTTAAAAGGAGAGAGATCATGAAAGCGAAAATAGCATTCTTATACGGCCCAAAGGATTTGAGAGTTGAAGAAGTAGATTTGCCCCCGTTGAAACCAAACCAAGTCCTGATAAAGACTAAAGCGTGCGGGATATGCGGTTCAGATGTGGAATGCTTTGAGGGTAAATCTGATGAAGGCAGGTATGATATAGCACCCTATACACCGGGACATGAGTGGTCAGGTCAAATAGTAGAGGTAGGTAGCACAGTCAAAGAATTTGAGCCGGGGATGAAAGTTACCGGAGATTGTGTTATGGCATGTGGTAAATGCGCTAACTGTAAAAACGGACTTATGCCTTCGGCTTGTTTAGACATGAGAGAATTGGGATTTCGTCCCGACTCCCCCGGTGCTATGGGAGAATATCTGATTTTGGAAGAAGAATACACACATCGTATACCTGATGATTGGAGCGATACAATGGGCGCTTGGGTTGAAACTTTCTCAGTTGGCTATTGGGGTGTTTGGGGCAATGGCGGATACGTAGATGCTTCTGATGATGTGGTTATCATAGGAGCAGGGCCTATCGGGCTGTCTGCAAGTATGACGGCAAAAGCATCGTCAGCAAAAGTGATTGTAGTAGAACCGTTGAAAAGCAGAAGAGATACGATACTGAATTATGGTGCGGATGTTGTCGTTGACCCTACTTCTTGTAATGTAGAGGAAGCGATTCAAGAGCTGACGGAGGGTAGAGGTGCTTCGGTAGTCATAGAGTGCTCAGGCAATGATAAAGGGATTGCTTCTGTATTTGATATAGCCGGTCACAGCTGTCGTGTTGGCTTAGTAGGCCATTCAATAGGAAGAAAAGTATCGGCAGAACTGGGTAAGGTAATATGGAAAAACCTAAGAATAGTAGGGTCCGGTGGAACAAAAACCTTTTTACCACGAACCATAAGGTTTCTTTCCAGAATTAAAGACCAATACGATTTTGAAGCATTAAATACGCATTACTTTAAGTTTGAAAATATTCATCAAGCATTTGATGTAGCGTGTCACGATAAGGTGAATGCTCGTAAAGTCATGTTGACTTTCTAAAGTTTTAATGAAATAAGCCGGTTTGTTGCATAATAAAATTTTTTCTCTCCTCCCCTGCTAATAATATAAATGGAATGCTTGTTGTATATTTTGGTAGTTATTATGCATTAAGCCGGCAAAATTTAACTGGTTTTACACATGTTAAATGAATAGCTGTATCCCTGCGTGGGGTGCCGGCTAAGTAAGGTGGTAATCTATGAAACTTGGTTATAACGAAGCAACGGCAATGAAAAAATCCTCACTGGAAAATGACTTACGGTTATGTGAACGTTATGGCTACGACTATATAGAAATAAGACTGGATATGCTGAAAGAATATCTAAAAAGTCATACCGTACAAGATTTAAAGGATTTTTTTCATAAAAGTCATCTCAAACCATATGCTTTTAATTCCATTGAAAATATTAATTTTTGTACTGAAAATGAATTTCAGGAGAGACTTGATCTTCTTAAATTTGGATGTGAAATTGCCCAAGAGATTAACAATCCATATATCATTGTAGTGCCTACAATGGGGCCTGATATGATACAAAAGAGCGAATCAGAGGTCTTGGAGGATTCTGTTGAAGTATTGAAAAAACTATCAGATGCAGCTGGGCCATTCGGTGTAAAATTGGCATTTGAGCCTATAGGAGATCCCAGATGGTGCGTCCGGAATATGCGTCAATGCTGGGATATAATCCGAAGGGTTGAAAGAGAAAATGTAGGGATTGCCTTAGATGCTTTTAACTTATTTTTATATAATAAACTACTGGACATTGAAGATATAGAGCTTTTGCCATTGGAAAAAATATTCGTTTATCACATTGATGACAGTGAGGATCTGCCTCTTGATGAGTTGGATCATTGTAACAGGCTTTTCCCCGGCGATGGTGTCATACCTCTTAATGAAATATCACTTAGGTTGAAACGTGCAGGCTATACCGAAATCGCTTCCTTAGAATTATTCAGACCCGAATATTGGGATATGGAACCGGAAGAAGTTATCCGAATTGGTGCAGAAAAGACCAGAGCGTATTTATAAGGCAGGTTCATATGTAGAAGAGTCGTGTTATCACTTTGTTTCCCTTGTATTCAAAAAACTGAATACAAAAGATAATAAAAAATATAAGAGGAGGAATTTATTATGAAGTCAGGTAAAAAAATCTTATCATTATTATTGGTATTGGTAATGATAGTGGTTGGTGCAACTGCATGTGCACCAAGCCAAGAAGAGGCTTCAGATGGTGTGGAAGAAGTGCAGGAAAAGACCATCGAAGATATTAAGATTGGTGTTTCTGTTGGTACACTCAAGCAAGAAAGATGGCAGCGTGAAATTGATATGTTCAAAGCTTATGCAGAAGAGAAGGGCTTTGAATTACTGGTTCAATCAGCAGAGGACGATGCTATGAAGCAGGCTTCACAAGTTGAAAATCTTATAAGTCAAGGTATTGATGTTCTCATTATTCAATCCCTGGATGCAGAGGCTTGTGCGCCCCTTGTTGATGCAGCTCACGAGGAAAATATTCCGGTTATCTCTTATGACAGATTTATTATGAATGCAGATCTTGACTATTATATTACCTTTGACTCTGTAAAAGTAGGTGAAGTACAAGCTAAATTTGTTGTTGAAAAGGCGCCAAAAGGTAATTATATTTGGCTTAAGGGTGGTCCTGAAGATAATAATGCCCACTTAGTTGCACAGGGACATAGAAATATACTGCAATCTTATATAGACAGCGGCGATATCAATATCATTCTCGAGCAATGGTGCAATGGATGGGATCCTAACGAAGCACTGCGACATACGGAAAACGGCCTTACCTTAGCCGATAATGATATTCAGGGCGTTATTGCATCCAATGATGGTACTGCAGGCGGTGCCATTCAAGCCCTTTCTGCCCAGGGCCTTGCAGGAAAAGTGCCTATTGCAGGACAAGATGCCGATTTGGCAGCTTGCCAGAGAATCGTAGAAGGCACTCAAACCGGCACGACTTACAAACCACTTGCAAAGCTCAATGCCGCTGCTATCCAGCTGGCTGTAGCCCTCGCTCTGGGTGAGGATTCAAGCGCTGCAATAGATTCATCTTTAGGAACTTGGACTAAGCTTGATAATAACTTTAAAGAGGTGGATTCATTCTCTGTAGATGTTGTAGCTATCGATAAAGATAATATTGTTGATATTCTTATCAAGCAGGATAAATTCCATAAACTTGAAGATGTTTTCAAGAATGTGCCGGAGGATCAATGGCCTGAAATTTAAACTAAAGAGTATTATGAATTCAAGTATAGATGGTGCAGGACTGTTATTGCAGTGCACCATCTATACTGCAATTTGATACGGTTTCTATCGGGAGGTGTAAGTGTGTATGAGTATTTATTGCAAATGAAAAACATTACTAAGGAATTTCCAGGGGTTAAAGCATTAAACAATGTTAATTTTAATGTCACAAAACAACAAATACATGCTTTGGTGGGTGAAAACGGCGCAGGAAAATCCACATTGATAAAAATTATATGCGGTGTATACACATATGGTACCTACGAAGGTCAGATTGTTTTTGAAGAAAAGGAAAGAAACTTTCACAGCATTAGAGATGTTGAGAAAGCAGGTATAGCTTGTATTCATCAAGAGTTGAATTTAGTACCTGACCTTAGCGTCTGCGAAAACATATTTCTAAATGATAAGCCTTCAAAATTCGGTATTATAAACTTTAATGAAATGTATAAAAGAACCAAAGAGCTGCTCTCCAATATAGGCTTAGATGTTGATTCCGAAAATGGGGTTGACCCAAATGAAAAAGTCAAAAATCTTGGAATAGGACAGAAGCAATTGGTGGAGATTGCAAAAGCGTTATCAAAAGAAGCAAAATTGTTAATCTTAGATGAACCTACTTCTGCTTTAACAGAAGCTGAGGTGGATATCCTCTTAAATATTCTTGAAGGTTTGAGAAAAAAAGGTGTTACATGCATTTATATATCTCATCGATTAGATGAAGTTATGAGAATTGCAGATACAATAACGGTCTTAAGAGATGGACAGACCATAGATACTTGCGAAAGAAAAAAACTGGATAAAGATACAATGATTAAACTGATGGTTGGCCGCGATCTTAAAAACTTGTTTCCAAGAGTACCACATGAAAGAAAAGACCTTTCCTTTGAGATTAAAAATTACAGCGTAAGACATCCTGATATTCCGGGAAAGATGCTGATAGAAAATGTCAGCCTGAAAGCATATAAAGGCGAAATACTTGGGATTAGTGGACTTATGGGAGCGGGAAGGACAGAACTTTTTACATCGGTTTTCGGTGCTTTTAGTGACCCGGCAGAAGGCGAAGTTTTTATAGACGGGGAAAAAGTGAATATGAATAATCCGGTAGATGCCTTAAATAACGGATTCTTCTTATTAACTGAAGATCGGAAAAAATTCGGACTAAATCTCATAATGAGTATCAGAGAAAATACGACCCTTGCTTCTCTTAAAAAAGTGTCAATGTTAGGGGTTTTAGATACCAACAAGGCTGTCTTTGAAACAAACCGATATGTCAAAGATATTAGAATTAAAACACCAAATGTAGAAGTTCAAGTCAATACTTTAAGCGGCGGAAACCAGCAAAAAGTAGTTATTGCCAAAGCTTTAATGACGGAACCTAAGATTGTAATACTTGATGAACCGACACGTGGTATTGATGTAGGCGCAAAGTACGAGATTTATAAACTTATGAACGAACTTGTAGAACAAGGTGTAACCATCATAATGATTTCTTCTGAGATGGAAGAAATATTAGGGATGAGTGATAGAATATTGGTTATGTGCAATGGCAGAATAAATGGTGAATTTGACATTACTGAGGCTACTCAGGAAAAACTAATGCATGCTTCGACGGGGAGTGAGAATGAATGGAAAAATCTAAAGAAAAACATGGTTTAAAGAAAAGAAAGCTGATCAATATAGAACGATTTGATGTAAGAACCTACACAATGATTGCCGCTCTCATAGTAATGTGGATAGGGTTTACATATCTGACTGACGGTTCATTTATAAAACCAAGAAACATATCCAACCTTGTCCGACAGATGGCGATTGTAGGTGTTATGGGAACCGGTATGGTACTGGTAATTGTATCAGGCGGCATTGACCTCTCAGTGGGGTCGGTAATGGGCTTTATTGGCTGTGTTGCAGCTGCACTTCAAGTATGGGGTGGAATGGGTACCTTTGAAGCCATAGTTATTTCGCTTTTCATTGGTCTTTTTATTGGTTCAATTCAAGGCTCTTTGATTGCCTATACAGATGTACCTGCATTTATTATAACCCTTGGAGGAATGCTGGTGTTCAGAGGCGGCATTCTTGCTGTTACACGAGGGACCACCGTTGCGCCACTGCAGCCCTCACTGCTTTACTTTGGTCAGGCGTATTTAGGAAATTTTTTAGGTATTATGATTGCTGCAGTTACGATATTATTCTTGATTTATTCAAGAATTTCAAATCGAAAAGCTCAAAAGAAATATAACAATTTAACAGAACCTTTAGGGGTCATGGTGTTTCGATGTGTCGTGCTGAGCGTATTTATTATTATTGCAGTTTCAGTACTCAACAGCTATAGAGGTATTCCGGTGCCGGTTCTAATCATGCTTGCTTTGGTAGTCATATTATCTTTCATAGCTGAAAAGACTACATTTGGACGCAGGATATATGCCATCGGCGGCAATATTGACTCTGCAAAATACTCAGGCATAAATGTCAGAAAAAATCTTGTTATTGTTTATTGCCTCAATGGTTTGATGGCTGCAATAGCGGGTTTGATACTGGCTGCACGTCTTAATGCAGGTACGCCGCAAGCTGGAATGAACCTTGAGCTGGATGCTATAGCTGCGGCTGTTATTGGAGGAACCAGCATGTCAGGCGGCGTTGGAAGAGTATCGGGTGCTATACTTGGAGGCATCATCATGGCCACCATTGATAACGGTATGAGCATGATGAATTTAGATGCCTATTGGCAGTATATAGTGAAAGGTATCATTCTGATTACTGCTGTTTGGTTCGATATGAAAACAAAGAAAAATAAGCAAAAATCTAAAATAAGTGCTAAAAATCCTGCATGAAAGGAGAAAGCAATGAAAGAAAAAATAAATGCGGGCATTATAGGTGCAGGTCGTATTGGTAAGCTCCATGCAGAAAACATAGCAAGCTTCCTATCTCATGTCAACATAGTATCAATAGCCGATATTTTTATGAACGATGATATGAGGAAATGGGCTGCCGGTATAGGTGTGACCAATTTGTATAAAGATCCCAATAAAGTGATTCATGATGAAAATATAGATGCTGTACTGATCTGCTCCTCCACCAATACTCATGCAGAATTAATCATTCAATGTGCAAAAGCCAAAAAGCACATATTCTGTGAAAAGCCAATAGACTTTGATCTTGATAAAATCAATCGTGCACTGGATGAGGTTGAAAAGGCAGGGGTGAAACTTCAGGTAGGTTTTGTAAGAAGGTTTGACCACAACCACAAAAAGGTTAGAGATGTTGTTGCTTCAGGCACCCTTGGAAAACCGCATATCATAAAAGTTACATCCAGAGATCCGGAACCACAGCCTATAGAGTATGTAAAAGTTTCGGGTGGTCTTTTTATGGATATGATGATTCATGACTTTGACATGGCAAGATATTTGTCCGGAAGTGAGGTTAAAGAAGTAACAGCTTATGGGAACGTATTAATTGATGAGCGTCTTAATGAACTGGACGATATTGATACAGCCATCGTTATGTTGAAATTTGAAAATGGCAGTATTGGCGTTATAGATAACAGCAGACGTGCAGGCTATGGTTATGACCAAAGGACTGAGGTCCATTGTGACAAAGGCTGTGTTCAGGTTTCTAATGATCTTCCCAACTCTTCAATGATCAGTACACCTGACGGTGTATTTTTGGAAAAACCGTTGTGGTTCTTCTTAGAAAGATATAATCATGCTTTTGTCAGTGAATTAAAAGCATTTGCTGATGCAGTTAAAAATGACAAAAACACTCCTGTGGATGCTGTAGATGGTCTTATGCCGGTTAAGATTGCAATTGCGGCAAAGAAGTCTTTAAAAGAAAGCCGTTCAATAAAATTATCAGAGATATAGAAATGGATAGCAACTTATTACCATCATACAACAAGAATGGATTATCGACGCTTTTTATATAAATAACAAAGCTGAAATTTCAATATAAATTATCTAAATATTAAGCAAGAAAAGAACTTACCATAACAGTTTTGTTAATAGATTTCTTAAATGAAATGTCATAAAATTGC
>JAKSCF010000537.1 GCA_022360735.1 Clostridia bacterium | reverse complement strand
TTAATCTCTGTTATGAATACTATAATAGTGAATAATCCTTAAAGCAACATAAATTGAACCTTAAATAATTCTTAAAATATATGCCAATAGCTCTGAACTTAAATTATAAAATGAATTGTATCTGACGTGAGTATATTTTATAATAATTAAATGGATGAGAATACGAAAGGATAATACTAATGGAGACAATTATTAATGATAATATTAGCTGGGAACAGCTTGAGGTATATAAAAATAGATGTTCTATAGAAATTGAAAAAGCAGTTTATGCAAAGACAAGTAAAAAATTGAATGTACATATAAAACTGAATTTTATTATTCCTTATCAATGTATTAATGATATAAAGAAAATCATTTCTGATCGTTTTTCTTTTGTGGAGGACGTAGACTTTTCTTATTCATTTAGAGATATGATTTTTTCTCAAGAAGAGATTATAAAAAGCTATTTGGAATATTTATATGATCAAACTGAAAGTGAAAAAACATACTTAGTCAATGCCATTATAAAAGATAAGTACGAGTGGAATTCAGATGGGGAACTAAAGATTTATGCACTTGGTGATACTGCTGTTAAAGAAATGAATCGCTATTTCAGCCAAACCTTTTCTCAAGCATTTAATGAACATTTCGGTATTCAAGTTTCTGTGGTCTTCATCAATTGCCCAGACACATATACCCAATATCTGGATAATAAAAAAGAGATGGCAAAAACCATCGTAAAAGAGAATGCTTTTCAAGAAAAAACAGCACCTAAAAAAGAGAGCAAACCAAAGCCAAAAACAAAATCTGAAGGTGTAATACTTGGCAAAAGCATTACAGATGATCCTATAAAGATAAACGAGATCAAAGAAGAATCAAAATCGGTTTGTATCGAGGGGTTTGTCTATGATAAGCAAAGCAGAGACATAAGAAACGGCAAGAAGCTGGTTAGTCTAGTGACCTCAGATCACACTGATTCGATAGCGGTAAAACTATTTTTAAATGAAGAGAAGTTTAATGCTTTGGATAGTAATGTTCAAATAGGCGATTTTCTCAGAATAAAAGGATCGACTTCTTTTGATGATTTTGAAAAATGTATTGTAATGATGGGAAAAGACATTTCAAAAAAAGTACGAGAGACTAGAACGGATGAATGTCAAGATAAAAGAGTCGAGTTACATATTCACTCCAAAATGAGTGCCATGGACGGTTTGATTAATCCAGGTGAAATCATTAAAAAAGCAGCTGAATGGGGGCATAAAGCTGTAGCGATAACCGATCATGGTGTTGCACAAGGTTTTCCCGATGCTATGAGTGCTGCAAAAAAACATGGTATTAAAGTATTATATGGTATAGAAGGGTACTTGATAGATGATTTATCAACAGGTATGAATGACTTAGGAAGTTACCACTTAGATAGTGAGTATATAGTATTTGATTTAGAAACCACAGGGTTGTCTTCCAGAAATGATGAAATCATTGAGATAGGGGCTGTCAAAGTTAAGGATAGGCAAATAACAGACGTTTTTCAAACCTTGATTCGACCGAATAAAAATATATCTTTAGAGATTACACGTTTAACAGGCATCAGTAATGAAATGGTACAGGCTCAACCTCCAATAGAAGAGGTGTTTCATGACTTTATGGCATTTATAGGAGATCTGCCTTTAGTTGCGCATAATGCAGCCTTTGATGTGGCATTTTTAAAAGAGGCTTGCAGTAAATTTGGAAGCATATTGACCAATGATGCCATTGATACGATTAAGCTTGCTAAGATTCTGCTTCCGGATCTTAAAAAATACAAATTAAATGTCGTAGCATCCCACTTAAAAATATCAATGAAAAACCATCATAGAGCAGATGATGATGCTAAAACTGCGGCTCAAATCTTAATTAAACTCTTTGAGCTTATGGAAAAAGACGGGCTTAGAAGGATTTCTGACCTTGAAAAAAATAAGAATAAGATTGATTACAAAAAATTAAAAACTTATCATGTTATTATTTTGGTTAAAAACTATATTGGACTCAAGAATTTATATAAAATCGTTTCAGAGTCACATATGAATTACTTTTACAAGAAGCCAAGAATTCCTAAATCTTTATTAAATCAATATAGAGAAGGTTTGATTGTGGGCTCTGCTTGTGAGGCCGGCGAAATATATCAAGGTGTTTTAGAAAATAAATCTAATGAAGAACTAAAACGTTTAGCGGTTTATTATGATTATTTAGAAGTGCAGCCTTTAGGAAATAATCAATTTTTGATTGATCAAGGCAGAGTTAAAGATGAAGAAGAATTAAAAGACATTAATAGAGCCATTATTACATTAGGGGAGCAATATAATAAACCTGTTGTTGCCACTTCGGATGCCCATTATGTTGAGCCGGAAGATGGTATGTATCGAAAAATACTGATGGCAGGACAAGGCTTTAAAGACTTAGAAAATGATGCAACCTTATATTTTAGAACAACTCAAGAGATGCTAAATGAATTTAGTTATTTAGATTATGAAACGGCACGTAAGATAGTTATTGACAGTCCATCTTTCATTAGTGACAGTATAGAAGAAATACTGCCGATTCCTTCAGGCACCTTTCCGCCGTCCATTGAAGGGTCAGAAGATATGTTAAGAGACATGTGCTGGGAAAAAGCGAAGAGTATTTATGGTGAGAACTTACCTGAAATAGTAGCTAAAAGACTGGATAGAGAGCTGACTTCTATTATCTCCAATGGCTATGCCGTGATGTATGTTATTGCACAAAAACTGGTGGGAAAATCTTTAGAGGATGGATATCTGGTAGGGTCAAGGGGATCTGTAGGATCATCCTTTGCAGCCACTATGAGCTCCATTACAGAAGTTAACCCACTACCGCCTCATTATATTTGCAGTAATTGTAAACATTCAGAGTTTATTTTAGACGGCTCTTATGGATGTGGTGTGGATATGCCCGATAAAAATTGTCCGGTTTGTAATGCGCCTTATTATAAAGAAGGCTTTGATATACCTTTTGAAGTATTCTTAGGATTTGAGGGGGACAAAGAGCCTGATATTGATTTGAACTTTGCCGGTGAATATCAGCCCAATGCACATAAGTATTCAGAAGAACTGTTTGGCAGCGACAAGGTCTTTAGAGCCGGAACCATAGGCACCGTAGCCTTTAAAACAGCATACGGTTTTGTAAAAAAATACTATGAAGCGAAAAATGATGAAGTCAGCAAATGGGAAATAGAGAGGCTGTCTCAATGCTGTACAGGCGTAAAGAGGACCACAGGACAGCACCCGGGCGGCGTTATGGTTGTACCTGCCGACAAAGATATTTATGATTTCTGTCCCATTCAATATCCTGCAAATGACGGTACATCAGGAATCATTACCACTCATTTTGACTACCACTCTATTAGTGGCCGGCTGTTGAAGTTAGATATACTAGGGCACGACGTGCCAACTATTATTCGAATGCTGGAGGATATGACCGGTGTATCACCTTTTGACATACCATTAAAGGATGAGAAAGTAGATGAAATATTTTTATCCGTTGAATCATTAGATATTAAGGAAGAGAAGTACAGATACCAATTGGGAAGCTTTGGTATTCCGGAGTTTGGAACAAAATTTGTTAGGCAGATGCTTATTGATACACAGCCTTCAAGCTTTTCAGATTTGATTCGTATTTCCGGTTTGTCACATGGTACGGATGTATGGTTGAATAACGCACAGGAATTTATTCTGGATGGAACGGTAACGCTAAAAAACGTCATATCCACCCGGGATGACATTATGAATGATTTAATACTAAAAGGTGTTCCCAACAAGATATCTTTTAAGATTATGGAAAACGTTAGAAAGGGTAAAGGCCTCTCTGATGAAGATGAAGCAATCATGAAAGAAAATAATGTTGAAGACTGGTATATAGAATCTTGTAAGCGGATTAAATACATGTTTCCCAAGGCTCATGCGGTTGCGTATGTTATGATGTCTTATAGAATTGCCTATTTTAAAGTGTACTATCCATTAGCATTCTATGCGGTATTTCTCACCATAAAAGTAGCGGATTTTAATGCAGATGTTATATTTAAAGGAAAAAAGGAAATACTAAAACGTATTGAGGAACTAGAAAGCAATGGAAATAAGGCAACACAAAAAGAAAAAGATGAATTAACGGTATTAGAAGTGGTATATGAAATGAATAGCAGAGGGCTTGAATTTCTACCGGTAGATATTTCCGAATCCGAATCCGGTAAATTTATTGTGAAAGATGGGAAGCTATTACCTCCATTTTTAGCCTTACAAGGTGTAGGCGAAAGTGCAGCAGAAGCCATAGTAAGAGAAAGACAAAAATCTGTATTTTCTTCTGTTGATAACATGAAAAATAGAGCAAAACTTAACAAAACTGCTATTGAAGCGCTTAATAATCATGGCGTGTTGAGAAATCTACCGGAATCAGACCAATTATCCTTATTTTAGTTGCATATCCTCTTGTCATGTGCTATACTAAAGACTGGTTAAAGCAATTGATTTTTTTGTCAAAGATAGAGTGGGAGAAAAACCCACTCTTTACTTTTAGAAATAATTAATCCATTTCACAAAGAAAAACAGAAAAACTCTTGCTTCACATGTTCAAAAAGGGTAAAAGGAGTGGAATACTTGAGTAAAACAAAAGTAGTTGATGTTGTTAAGGAGATTTTAAGAGACTTTCTTGAAGCTAATGGATATATGCTATTCAATATTGAGTACCAAAAAGAAGGAAAAGACTGGATATTGAGAGTGTACATAGATAATGAAGAAGAAAGTATAAGTATTGAGGACTGTGAAAAGGTAAGCATCTTTTTAGGTAAAGAGCTGGACGAGAGAGACATTATTGATAAAAAGTATATGCTGGAGGTTTCATCGCCGGGCATTGATCGTCCTCTGCTAAAAGATAGCGATTATGAAAAATATAAAGGCAGAATTGTAGATGTTTTTTTATACAAATCACTAAATGGCGAAAAGATAATTACCGGCGAACTGGGCGGGCTTATAGACGATGAAATTCTTGTTAAAGATGAAAAAACGAATGAAGAACTGAAGATTTCAAGAGAATTGATATCCAAAGTAAAATTGGCTGTAATATTTTAAGGAGGTTCGAAATGAATAGGGAGTTTATTAAAGCCATTGAACAAATAGAAAAAGAGAAAGGTGTATCTAAAGAGTTATTGATTGATGCTTTAGAGTCTGCCTTAGTTTCTGCATATAGAAAAAACTATGGGACGCATCAAAATGTCAGAGTTAATATTAATCAAGATACAGGAGATACTGAGGTTTACTCACAACGCACGGTTGTAGAGGAAGTAACCAGCGATTTTCTCGAAATTTCTTTAGAAGATGCCAAAAAGATTAATCCGAATTATGAATTGGATGATGTCATAGAAAAGGCCATCGCACCAAAGGACTTTGGTAGAATTGCAGCACAGACTGCA
>JAKSCF010000344.1 GCA_022360735.1 Clostridia bacterium | reverse complement strand
TTGCAAGTTTTTCTATTTCATCATAACCTTCCAATAAATCCACAACCTGCAACGCAACTTCCTCCGTTCTATCTAAATCAGATGTAATTTCTGATTTTACATCTATGTACATCATATCCGTCTGAGCAAAAGGGAAGAATTTTAATCCTATACTTTTAACTGCACCTATTGTTAATACAATCATAATGGTAAGGGTTATAAAAACCAAATGCTTATTTTTCATTGCACCGGTTTGGATCGTCTCAATCAAATGGGTTAATTTGTGGCCTGTATGGGTACTTTTTCGCTTTTTAAAAAATAAATAAGCCATTGTGGGTGTAACGGTTAAAGCTACTAAGTATGAGGAAAGGAGGGCAGCAATAACCACTATGGGCAGACTCTTTAAGTAATCTCTAATTTCACCTTTCATAATCAGCAACGGCATAAAAGTACATACAGTGGTTATCGTTGATGTTAATACGGGAGCTGCAACTTCTAACACACCATTTACACAAGCGTTGATTCTCTCTTCATCATGATCTATTCTATTTTGTATGGCATCTGAAACAACTATGGCATTATCCACAAGCATTCCTAATGCAATGATTAACGCAACTATTGAAATTTGTTGAACTGCTACACCACATACTTTCATAATAGAGAAGGTTAAAAATATTGACAGCGGTATGGCTATGGATACGATGATTGCATTTCTAAACCCCATTCCAACAAATACCACCAAGATGACAAAAACAATTCCCTGTAATAGACTATGTATGAATCCTGTTAAATTGTCATTGACAGAATTCGGCTCAAAAAGTATTTTATCAATTTCTATATCTTCTGGTATATTCTTTCTAATCTCTAAAAGGTTGTTTTCTATTTCTTTCCCAATCGGGATAATATTCTTTCCTTCTTCAAAGTAGCCCACTAAAAAGACGGCATTATTTTTATTGATCTTGGCTTTAAAACCTGAGTCTTCCAATTCATAAGATACGGTGCCGATGTCCTTTATTCTTGTGACGATTCCGGTTTCATCAGATATTGAAACGATAATATTTTCGATATCCTTTACATTTTCAAAAAATCCTTTTGTTCTAACATTGATTTTACTGATGCCATCTTCAATCTGGCCTGAAGGAATCTCCAAATTCTGCGCCGCAATAAGACTGGATATTTCCTCATAGGATATATCCAGATAATTCATTTTTTGATAATCCAATTCCACAACGATTTCTCGATCCAAATGGCCCTCAATTTCAAAACGAGATATTCCATCTACGCTATTTAATCCCTCTTTTAATATTTCAGCATAATGTTTAATCTCATCATAGGTGTAACTTGTGCCGCTAATGGAATAAATCATACCGGCGGTCATCATAAAATCAGTATTTACATGGATTGTTTCTGCGCCTTTTGGTAATTCACTTTGCAAATCTGTCATCTCTCGCCTAAGTTTATCCCATTCATCCGAAAAGTCATTTGAATATTTAACGGTGTACAATATCACAGAGACACTATCTCTGGAATAAGAAAGTATTTCTTCACATTCCTCAAATTCTGCCAGTTTATCTTCAATCTTTGAAGTGACCATCTTCTCTATATCATCTGCTGTAGCACCGGAATATACTGTGGTAATCAGTGCAGTTGCTAATTCAAGTTTAGGTGATTGTTGTTTTGGTGATAAATGATAGCTGAAAATACCCATGATACTTACAACCACAGCAAAAAATAAAGTGACTTTTCGGGTTTCAATGATTGATTTTAATAACCTTTTCATGTCAATTACCTCCTGGTATTATGTTGATTAAATCACCATCATTTAGAGCTCGCATTCCTTCAATAATTATTTTATCTTCTTCTTTTACACCATCAATTAATACAAATTCTTTGTATGTCCCCAGTATCTTAATTCTCTGTTCTTTAGCTTTACCATCTGCCTCTATAAAAACATAATCATAATCTTTAGTCCCAATTGCAGATATGGGTACCTTAACACCTCTTTTTTTATCGATTTCAAAAGTGATGGTTCCAATTTCTCCAATCATATAATCCTCATTTTCTAAAGCTATTTCCACAGTATATAGCCGTGTTGATTTATCCGGTAATTCATTGATCTCCCTTACCGTTCCTTTTGACTGAATATTATCAATGGATACATTTGAAGTATCTCCAATTTTAATATGTTTCAAGTCATTGGCAGATACTCCAATATTTAAAACCTTCAATTCATCTCTCATAACAATAACAGGCATTCCTGAATCTATTATTTCACCTTCACGCATCACAATGTCTGCAACCACGCCATCTTTTTTTGCATTTATAATGGTATTATTAAAGTCTTTTTGATTTTTGTTAAGATTTACTTTTGCCAGTTCATAACTTGTTTTTGCTTTTTCAAAATTCCTTAAAGCGGTATTAAATTTAAACTCAATATCTTCATATGAGCTTTTATCTATAGCACCTTCTTCATATAGTTTGCTTAATCTGTCTAATTTGGTTTTTAATAGGTCTTTATTGTCTTTTGCGTTTTCCATTGCTTGTAAACTCTGCTCTAGTTTTAAATCGGCGGATTCCAAAAGAAGACTTACATTACTTCGGTCCACTTCAAATAATGCCTCACCGGCTTTAACATGTTGATTTTTTTTAACATAAATCTGGTTAATTTTACCTGGAACCTCTGAAGCATATTTTACAAAATCTTCTGCATTCACCACACCAATGTAATCAAGTTCTGTAGTAACCATTTCATATTGACTTTCAGTTACTTTTACCGGTTTTAAAATATTCCCTAAATCCTCACCATTTTTCAATCTATTATTCTTATGCCACCCTACCACTATCATTGCAATCACTATTATAAACAGTACAAAGAATTTCTTGTTATACTTTATCATTTTAAGCCTCCTGGTTAATCTTATCGTTTAGCCGCTAAACCTTGTTGTTGTTTAAAAGCGACTTTGTTTAGTCGCTAAATTATAATGGATTTAAAACGCAGCTATTGTTTAGCTGCTAAATCATTCCAACTTTATTATAACTCAATTGCTATATAATGTCTATTGACTTTTTCTATTTTTCTTCAATTACATCAGTAAGGGCACTATCCAATCGATCTAATATATCATTGATGCATTTTTCATTTTCGTCAGATATATTTTGAAGGGCATTAAAGAGCCCTTTATCAAATTGTTCGTGAAATTTTTCATGATAATCATACGCTTGCCATCCTAAATCCGTCAGCTTTACAAATGTATCTCGATTATTACCATGTTCTCTTAACTTGACGATAAAGCCTTTTTTCTCTAACCAGGTTAATTTTTGAGAAACAGCACCTTTTGTAACCCCTAAAGTTTTAGCAATTTCAGTTACATTCATTTCCGGCAGTCTCCCAATGGCATCAATTAAATGAATTTGATAGGAGGTTAATTTTATCCCGCTAACATTAAAAACTGACTTTTCAATAATAGAGAATTTATTGATAATTCTATTGAATTTTATTACTATCATATCTAATTTTTCATTGCTCATCATATCACTCCAATATAAAAACACCCTGGTACAACCCAAAAATACTTTCATAATACCAACAATACATAGAGTATACTACAATTGTTACTTAAAATAAATCACTATTATTTTGCACACCAGATCAGAGAAAATACACCGGCTTTTATCGTCAATCAATATTCAATAATTCTTTTGCATTATTAAATAAAATAGTTTTTCTTGCTTCTTCGTTGTTTTCTGTTGCGAGTAATACTCTGGAAATGGTGATTGCCTGGGGCAGAGCCGGCCAATCTGAACCAAACAGCAATCGTTTATGCCCTACTTGGTCAATCAAATACTTTATGCTGTCCGCCGATTGACATGACAACTCAGCATAACTTGACGGAAACGCTTTAAGATACTCAGCAACCAGCTTATATTCTGCAATTCCACTATGACCAAAAATAAACTTAAAGTCATTTGGCAATTCTTTTAACAGTTCTCCGAAAATCTCTACTCTTGTTGATTTTAGTAATTTCCACATCAGATTGGATGCATTTTTTCGCTTAATATGCGTTAAGGACCCGGTATGAAAAAGTACCGGAAACTCTACTTCATAACAAGCTTTAAATAATTCAACAACGGGTTTGTAATCCCCTCTCAATTCCATGTCCGATACTTTTAATTTTAATCCTTTTGCGCCAAGTTCCTTATATTTAAATATTTTTTCCTTCATTTTAGGGTCATGGGGATGTACTGAACAAAAAGCAATGAATCTATCCGGGTAATCTTTGACCAATTTTATTGCATCCATTGATCGATCACATTTTTTCGTACTTAATGGAAGCACCACATTTTTTTCAATCATATTCTCATCCTGAGACTTGAAACAGTTTTCATAAGTGCCTCCATGAACCATGTCTTTAAAAATGTTATAGCCTTTTAAAGAGAATTTTACAACTGAAATCAGCCCTTTTTTCTTTTCGTCCGGATTGATTTTTGTCCAATACGGTGTCGATAAATCCATATGCTTGATGCCGGGCAAGGTTGGGTACTTTAATTTGTTTCCTTTTGTGTTGGGCTCTATCCTCTTCATAGGCAAAACATTAGACATGTGCGTATGAAAATCTATGATTTCAAGCTTTTTATCATAATTAATAACAAAATCAGCATCATCATTTAGTTTTAAATACTTTTCGTTTTTTTTTTTTTTTTTTTTTGTCATCATA
>JAKSCF010000530.1 GCA_022360735.1 Clostridia bacterium | reverse complement strand
TTTATCCACTACGGCTTTAAGCAATGTTGCTGTTTGTATCTTACCTTTCATTAAAAAGTCGCCTTTTTTCTCACGTATGCACTCTACAGCCAAGAATGCAGCTTCTTCATAATCAGATGCTTGAATCATAAGGCTATTATCTATATCGTATCCTAAACCAGTACTGATTTCATTTATCTTTTCCCTGTCTCCTACAAGTAAAAAATCTACTATGCCTTTTTTTCCTGCTTCTAAAACTGCCTCAAGTGAATGCTCATCATGTGCTGCAGCAACAACTACTCTCTTTCGTTTTGTCGAGTTTACTTTTGCGATTAATTCTTTAAAGTTTCTATATACCATTGGCATCAAACTCCTTTTTTGATAATTTGTTACACAATTAAAACAATCTTTTTTGATAATGCACGATGCACGATCATAGTATATAAAATATTCAGATAAGTCAAGTGTTTTTGACAATCTCTTTACAGAATAATTGACTTTTCAACTCATTTTGTATATATTGAAATGGTTAACGAATCCTATTATTTTTCATGGAAGTAGGCGTGAATATGGCAATCATCAAAAAAACATCATTGAAACACCAGACTTATGATATTATCAAGAAGAAAATTCTTTCTCAGAGTTATAAGCTGGGTGAAAAAATAAATATAGACAGTTTGGCAAGAGAGTTAAATATCAGCAATTCTCCTATTCGCGAAGCCCTGAATATGTTGGAAAAAGATGGTTTTGTTATAACCAATCCAAATACGGGCATTCGGGTAGTGGATCTTACCCCTAATGAAATTTTAGAGCTCAACCAAACCATTCAGATTCTTTTAATCGGAGGGTATGATTTGTGCGTTGCACAAGGAAAGGTAGATAGACTCATATCTCGTATGCGGGAGCATTTATCTCAACAAAATCATTTTCAGAAAGAAAAGGATTCTTATAACCTAATCAAATCTTCCATTAATTTTGACGGCTGCTTCTTAACCGTTACAGACAATAAGCGATTAATTTCGCTATATAATAACCTGTCCGATGTGCTCTTTTTAGCTATTATTCATTACCAGCAAACCAATGACGCCAGCAGCACTAAGAATATTCATGAACATCAGATGATTTTGGACGCTGTTGTCTCAAATCAGCACGATGAAGTAAAAAGGCTGATTGCTATTCACTATGATAAATTATGATACTTATAATTGAATAATGTAGGATAAGTCGGGCACGGGGACCCGACACTACAATTGTAAATTAACGATTTAACATAAGAATTATCCTGCTATGATATCATAGTTTTTAACTTCTGTTTCATGTTTCTCTTTTTTTAGCTTAAATTTGTATTCATACACGATATATAAGAACGTCAGCCCCTCAGCAATGGGGACTGATAGCCAAACGCCATCCGTTCCTAAAAACTTAGGTAAAATAAACAAGCAGGCCAATACGATTATTACACTTCTTAGAATTGTAATGAAAGCTGATATTTTGGGCCTTTCAGTACATTGAAAATACATGACTACTGCTAAATTCAGTCCTAAGAAAATATAATTGGAAAAGAATATTCTAATCCCTCTTGAAGCAAGCTGTATAACATTTTCTTCATTGACAATAAAAAGCTTAACCATTGATTCGCTAAAAAATATACCGCTGAGAAAGAATAGAATCCCTGATACCAGTGCAATTTTAAAAACTAAGATCATGGCTTCTTTTACACGTGCTATTTTAAGAGCGCCATGATTATAACTGATTACGGGTTGCATGGACATGGTTAACCCTAAGAAAATCATCAGCATTAATGGATAAATATAGTTGACGACACCATAAGCTGAAACACCTACTGCTCCTGCAAGTTTCATCATCATAATGTTGTGTGCCAAGGTAACAATAGAAATGCCTATCTCAGCAAGAAAGCTGGGTACGCCGATAAACATTATTTCTTTTAACTTTTCCAAATCGAATTTTATTTTTACAAAATATAGATTTCCTCTCTTTGTCTGAAAGAAAATTACCATCATGATTAATGAAATAATATTGCCTGCACCTGTTGCAATAGCTGCCCCTGTTAAGCCCCATTTTAAAATAAATATAGCAACATAATCCAATGTTCCATTAATAACCGCACCTATTAATGTACAAATCATTGCAAATTTTGGTGCGCCATCAGCTCTAACAAAATTGGTTAAAGCAGTGCTCATAATAAATATAGGCGTTAAAAGGAGTATTACAACTAAGTACTCCTTAACCAAAGGTAAGATGGCTTCGTTTGACCCTAATATCATTGCAATAGGCTCTATAAATAACAATGTAATGGTCATAAATACGATGCTTATTAACACTAAGGTCATGGTCGATTGTGTAAATATCTTTCTTGCTTCATCAAATTTTTGTCTGGCAAATTGATTAGAAACAAGAGTAGACCCTCCAATACCTACTAATAGCCCTAACCCTGTATATACAGTAAATAAAGGCACTACAATATTGACAGCTGCAACGCCGACACTTCCAATTCCTCGACCTACAAATATACCATCTATAAAAATGTGAATCGCCGCTACTAACATACCTGTAACCGTTGGGATAATATATTTTAATAGCAGCTTTGTTATTCTTTCCGTTTGTAACTCATATGTCCTATCCATAATGACCTCCATATAGCTGGTTTTTTGTATAGGAATACAGCCTATACAAGATGCCACCTATTACTAGGGTCATTATAAACCTTATAGCTACTATAAGGTCAAATAAAATAGCATTGTTTTGTATTATTTTTTCATTTTGACCGGAATGCTAATATCCACTAATAGCTGATCTTCATTTTCAACAATCATGTAGTCAATAATTGACAACTCAAATGAATCCCCCACTATTTCTAAATGGTTCTGTTGGATATATACCTGTAACCGTTCATATGTTTTATGGGTTTGATTAAAACTGCCTTTATGCAGTGTTCTTACACAAAGCTGCTTAGGAATAATGGTGGCATTTTCGATATCATACTCACTATCTGTACTGAAGACATAGAAAATAGTCTTAAACTTATAGTAATCCCCATTGATAATATCTTCTTTATCTATAGATATCCCTATATCCCCGGTAAATAAAAAGATTTCGTTAGAGCTCAGTTCTAACAATTGGTTAAGTTCAAGGGCCCATTCATCATCGTTAATACATCTACCACCTAAATCTTTCCCAATAACAGTTAAAGGCCCTACTTCCTCCAGCCTAACGGAATGATAATTCTCAAGGGAAGTATATTCTTTAATGATAGAAACTTTATTATCTACATTTTGCTTTATTAAATTGAGTTGATTTATTTTCTTATCAACAATGTCACTTTGAGTTTTTAGAAACATTATGGTGTTTTCGGGATTTGGGTTATCAAGATAGCTCTTAATTTCATCAAGAGAAAATCCTAAGAATTTCAAATATTTTATCGTTTGAAGCCTCTGAAATTGGTTAAGACCGTAATATCTGTAACCTGTTTGTTCATCTATTTCATTAGGCCTAAAGAGACCGATTTTATCATAGTATCTAAGGGTCTGGGCAGATATTTTATTTAATTTTGCTATTTCTCCAATTAAATATCTCATCGTGTACCTTCTTTTACTTTTCCAATCCTATAAAAACAATAAGCCGGTTTAACTTTACTCTAATCATTCTCTTTTTCCAAATTCAGAAGTTTTTCTTTTACATCAAGGCCGCCGCCAAAACCAACCAGTTTTCCATTAGACCCAATGACTCTATGGCAAGGAATAGCCAAAACGATAGGATTTCTATTATTGGCAAGTCCTACTGCACGGCAAGCTTTTTCATTACCTACAGCTTTTGCTATTTCTTTATAGGTTCTGGTCTCACCATAAGGGATATCTCTCAATGCAGCCCATGCTTTTTTCTGAAACTCTGTTCCTTTCGGCTCAATTTCAAATGTAAAAGCTTTTCTCTTTCCCTCAAGATACTCTAAGATTTCCGTATAAATTGACGCATACTTCTCAGGAACATTTGAATCTTCAATGTTATCCACAAAATCAATTTCAGTTACTTTGTCTCCTGTCACTTCAACTTTTAGTTGACATATTGAGTGATGGACATAAAAATATTCCATATCACCAGCTCCCTTTATTCCTTAAATATTTTAATTTGGGCTTACTGCCATTTTAACATAAACCATTAGACTTATCACTTAATACATACTGTCGTCGCTTTCTTTCAATGGTACATTTTAATAAAAATAAAGCTTCCAAATATATCTTAATTCGGAAGCTTTATAAAAGAAAATATGTGAAGAAAAATTTATATTTAATGAAATATAATCTTAAATAGATTTAAATCCATTTATGCTTTTGCTAATTTATCACCTAAATCTTTACAATCTTGTATCCCATCATCATCGGGTGCTAATTGAAGAATTAAACCATCATCTACTAAAGTGGCGCCATAACCTTTCATTTGTTCTTCCCAGTTTCTCATCCATTCACCATCGCCCCAGTCATATGAACCAAATAGTGCTATTGATTTTTCGGCAAAATTTACATCTTTAAGAGATTCGATAAATGGATCTACAAATTCTTCTTCTAATACTTCCGCACCCATAGACGGACAACCAAAAGCAATCAGCTCTGAGTTAATGACCATATCTTTATTGGCATCTTCAAATTTAACAACATCAACGGGATTGCCTGCATTTTTTACACCATCTGCAATCGCATTAGCCATGATCTCCGTATTTCCTGTTCCACTCCAATAAAGTACTGTTACTTTTTTCATATTTTAATACCTCCGTTTATTATGTATTGTGTTGTAAGGCTGTTACAACCAGCAAATTAAAATATAATTAACTAATGATTTGAAAATAATAAAAAAAATGATAATGATTATCATTTTCAAATTTTAAAACTATGTTATCATATTTTTTGTAATGTGTAAATATTTTTCTATAAAAAAATAAACAAAACATTTATAAACAATGTTTTGTTTACTTCGGACTCAAACAAAGTTAAATATTTTATTAAAATGTTTGTAAATTATCCAAATTATCATTTTCCTGACTATTTGGATTGCTTCTTAAAAACTCTCTGCCATTTTTAGCTCTTCCGACATTGACGTCTTTAATCTTGTTATCTTTAGCCATCATTATAGCATCATTAATTGAGTAAACATTTCCATCTTGGAGCATTACATCCGTAATATCTCCATCTTTGTTTTTTCGAACTTTAGTTATTTTAGTTTGGTTATCCATTATTATCCCTCCTCATTTTTAGTGTTTGAAATATTCTACAAAATATACATATCTTACTTTTCAAAGCACTGCATAACTCATGGTAAAATCAAAATAAAACTACTATCTAATATTTTACTAAACGCTAAAAATCCAGTCATTGAGCTAGAAAAAAAGCACATTAATATTAAAATCATGTTAGAATATTAGAATTGTGTTAATAATAATAAATTTCATTGATTATAATATTTCATGATGTTATATTCAATGAAGGAAAATAATGTAATAGCAAAGGAGTGAGCAACATTGTCGCAAAATGATGATCATAGATTACAGGATCAGCAAAATAATATTCCGGAATTAAAACAAGAAATGAATATTTTAGGTAGGATCTCCAGATTTTTTATCGAAAGATATAGAATTGTTTTCTTACTGGTTATCGCAGTATTGGTATGGGGATCATTTTCATTTTCATCCCTTAAAAGAGAGCTTCAACCTGAAATAACGCTGCCTTATGGGTTTGTTACAATTCCATATATCGGGGCGGCCCCTGAAGAAATAGAAAAATTAATCACTGATAAGGTGGAGAAAAAGATTGATGAAATGTCTGATATCAAACAGCTAAGCTCATATTCTTCATATGGTGTTTCAAACATATGGATTGAATTTGAGCAAGGCGTTGATATAGATGAAAAAATTGAAAAATTAAGAGAGGTCATTTCAGATGTCAAACCTTCTCTCCCGGATGATATTGAGGACCCTCTTATCCAAAAGCTGGAAACCAATAATGCACCTATTATGATAATCAATGCTTCAGGAGAATATAGAAATATTGAAATTACAAACTTTGCAAAAGATATTCGAGATGAAATCGAAAAAATAGACGGTATCCTAGAGGTTGAAGTCATCGGTGGACTGGAAAGAGAAATCAGTGTCATAGTAGATCCGCAAAAGTTGGCCCAATATAATCTATCTACCGATCAAATCAAATCAGCCATCGAATATTCCAATATCAACTTCCCCGGTGGAGATATAGAAATTGATAATAAAAATTACAATATAAGAACGGTTGGCGAGTTTAAAGATACTGAGGAACTCAATAATGTAGTCATTACATATATCGATAATCAGCCGTTATTACTTGGTAATATCGCAACCATTTACGATGGTTATAAGGAAAAAGAAACTTATTCCAGAACAAGTTTCGGATTAAAAACAGATGAACCCTCTATGGAAAGCTCTGTTGCTTTGTCTATAAAGAAGAAGAAAGATGCGGATGTGCTGACTGTCAGCAGAGAGATACATGAACTCTTGGACGAAAAAAGAGGCATATTATATCCGGAGAACTTAGAAGTTACCATCAGCGGTGACACCTCTGTATATGTTGAAGATCAATTGGGTGCTGTTGTTAATAATGCAAAATCCGGATTGCTTTTAGTATTAATGGTTCTATTTTTATTCATAGGCTTTAAGGAAGCTGCCATTGTTAGTTTTGTTATTCCGGTAGCAATATTTGCATCATTTGGTTTAATGAATATTAATGGAATGACCTTTAATACCATTACGTTATTCTCACTGGTATTGGCAGTTGGATTATTAGTTGATAACGCCATAGTCATCATGGAAAACGTCGTAAGGTTGCGAGATAAAGGCTTAAAAGCTAAGCTTGCTGCCAAAGTCGGTACCAATCAAATAGCACCTGCAATAGCAGCATCTACCCTAACAACCCTGGCTGCATTTTATCCCATGATGCTTACCGGGGGTATAATGGGTGAATTTATAAAACCTATTCCTATTACAGTCATGTTTGCTTTGTCTTCTTCATTGGTTGCAGCAGTCATCCTTACGCCGGCATTATGTTCGGTAGGTTTAAAACGTCGAGATATAAACAAGATTCCGTCACCGAGAAGAATCAAAATAAGAAAAATTATTTCTATTGTATTTGTTGCAATATTAGCCCTTTATGCTTTCAGCGATAATGAAACCGGCATAGGTTTCTTATCTATATTCTTTGCAGCAGCATTTTCGGCAGCCATGTTTATAAAGCAATTTAAAAGAAAGAAAAAAGAAAAAGATAAAGGACTTCATATCATTGATATTTATGGAAATATTCTATATAAGATCATTCAAAGTAAAAAAAGGATGGTATCCGTGGTTGCCGGCGTTATATTAGCATTTGTACTAAGTATGTCTTTGATTCCCCTTGGTTTGTTAAAGGTTGAAATGTTTTCTGCCAATGACTACAGCCGCTTATATGTTGATATTAGTACACCCGTAGGAACCAGTATTGATATAACTTCCCAGATATCTGAAAAAATTGAAGAAAAGCTGCTCACTTATCCGGAAATAAAAGGATTCACAGCAAATATAGGAACTTCAGGTGCCGACAGTTATAATGAATTTAGTGACAGTAGTTCAGACCCAACTTATGCCAGAATAACCATTGATTTAACAGATGAAGATGAAAGAGAAAGGAGCAGCATGGCGCTTGCCGCTGTCATAAGAGAAGATATCAAAATGATATCCGGTGCAGACATTAACGTCGTTGAATTGGAAGATGGTCCTCCATCCAGTAGTCCTATCACCATTAAACTCAGAGGAAGTAATATGGAATCATTAAAGCATACGGCACATAATTTTGAAGAGATACTGTCTGAGGTTAAGGGTGTTAGAGACGTTAAATCCACTGTAAATGCTACATCTCCTGAGTTACAGATCAAAATCGATAAGCAAAAAGCAGCCTATTTAGGCTTAAATGATATGATGGTTGCTTCTGCCATTAGAAATGCCATTAATGGTATAGAAACTTCAAAGTTTAGAAATAATCAAGATGATATTGATATCGTCATCAAAACCTCCGATAAAAAGCTTAGTAGAAAGCAAGATATCGAAAATTTATATTTTTATTCTATGCAAGGCAATCAAGTGCCTTTCAATGCAATAGCTGAAATTGAAGAATCAAAAAGTATTGCCACCATTCGGCATGAAGACTTAAAAAGACAGGTAGTCGTCTATTCTGATGTCAATACCGGCGTGATACCGTTAGATGTATTAAGTGAATTTCAAACCAAAATATCATCTTATTCTTTACCTGAAGATGTAGAAATCGTCTACGGAGGGGAATTCGAAGATATTAATGAAACCTTTGGTGACATGTTAATTAATATGGTGATTGCAGCTATCCTCGTATATACCATATTGGCCATACAATTCAATTCACTTAGTCAGCCAATGATTATATTACTCTCTGTCCCTATGGCGTTAATAGGCGTCATGCCGGGACTTGTATTAACGGGAAATACATTTGGATTTGTTTCATTTATTGGTGTAGTAGCTTTAGTGGGTATCGCTGTCAACGATGCTATTGTATTGATTGACTACATCAATTATTTAAGGAAAAATGGAAAAGGATTGTTAGAGGCGGTAAAAGAAACCGGAATGACAAGATTTGTACCGGTTTTCGCTACCAGTATCACCACTATGGGTGGTATACTGCCCATCACGTTAAAAAATAAATTCTTTGGGCCAATGGGCTACTCATTAATATTCGGCTTAATTATGGCAACCGTTTTGACATTAATCGTTGTGCCCGTTGTATATACGTTGCTTGAAAATTTTAAAGCAAAGCGAAAAGAAAAAAAGGTAAGAAAACAAAAAAATCTTATAACGGAGGGTATTAAAATTGAAAAAATTAATCGTAGCATTATTGATGCTTAGCCTAATCGTAAGCGGCTGCTCAAAACCAACAGATGCGGAAGCAGATGAAGATGGCACCAAAGATGGCACCAAAGAACAACTCCTATATGTAAAAACTGCAAAACCTTATCATAAAACTTTTAATGAGAAAATTCTTCTGCCAGGAACACTTACACCTAAAGAAGAAGGTATCATTACCGCTAAAGTCAGTGGTGTTATCGAAAATATTTATTCTGAATTAGGGGATATGGTGACCACAAATGATATTTTATGTGACATTGAACCTGAGGTCTTTGAAAATACTTATAATAAAGCAAAGCTCGCTTATGACAGCATTTCTACACAATATAACCGAATGGTAGAATTGTATAAAAACGATGCTATATCCAAATCCAGTTACGAAGAAATAGAAACACAATACCATTCTTTGAAAGAAGATTATGAACTTGCAAAACTCAATCTTCAATACTCAAGAATAAAATCACCTATAAATGGTATGATTAGCGAAAAGAATGTGCTTGTAGGTCAAGGCGCCTCTCCCGGAATGGAACTTTTTAGAGTCGTCAACATCAGTCAGCTTTATGTAGATACCGGTATAACAGAAAAAGACATTGAAAAGATAAAAGAGGGGCAGAAAGTTAATATTATCACCTCCGGAGAAGCGGTTTTCCAAGGACAAGTAGAAATTATCGGTCCGGTCCCGGATCCACAAACAGGCACATATCCTATAAAGGTTTTGGTTGATAACACTAAAAAAGAGTTAAAGGCCGGAATGTTTGTAGATATTGAGATCATAATATCCACCAATGAAAATGCTTTAGCCATTGATCGAAAAGCCATTATAAATGAAGACGGAATGGATTATGTCTTTGTCGTAAAAGACGGCATCGCCCATAAAAAGAATATAAGTATCGGTATTACTGACGATGACAGTAGTGAAATAATAGACGGACTTACCGGTGATGACGTTGTTGTAACGGTAGGCCAAAATAAACTCAGAGATCAATCACAAGTAGAAATTGGGGAATAACATACTTCCGAGAAGCAACGTACGTTGCTTCTCTTTATTTTTGAAACGCTTATTAATGTCTGACTAAAAATCTATTCTTAACTTTTGTAGAAAAGACTTCCAAAACAATGGCAGTAAATAGAATGAGATACGTTATAAATCCAACTTCCCGTATATCAAAGTAAAAACTGCTTGCCATATATAGTTCAAACCCTATTCCTCCCGCACCTGCTGCTGCCCCCATTGCAACTGCGTTAGTAAAATTGACTTCAAAGCGAATAAATGTCCAAGACAGCAGATAGGTTGCCGACGAAGGTAATATTGCCTGAAAAACGATTTGCCACCAACTTGCACCACTGGCCTTTAAAGCTTCTATACTTCCTTTATCCAGTTCTTCAAATGATTCGGAATAAGCCTTGATTAAATACCCTACTGTATGAAAGGTCATGCCTATTACCGCAGCCACGCTTCCTAACCCTGCTGCCACAGCAAAAACAAGCACCCATAAGACCGTAGGCACAGCACGAATACATGCGACAAAGGCTTTGATAATAGTCGATATTCTTTTATTGGATAGATTTTGTGCCGCGAAAAGGCCAAGAAACAATGCAAAAAAACCACCAATTAAAGTTGTTAAAAATGCTAAACCCATTGTTACCAGTATTTGATATAACCCTTGTGCAAAAGTAAAATGCGTATAATCCGATTCTAAAAACATTGCTCTGAGATTCATTAAAAAAATCATTGCGGCTTCTATTACATGAACATCTTTGCTGTTAAGACTCATCAGTCCATATACGGTTAATGCAAACAGCATCAATAAAGTTATGTTGATAGAGATAGAGGAAAGGTTTAATTTTTTTATCTTCAACTTTCCCGCTTTTGTCCTTCGATAGATCCCTCTTGAAGTTATCAAGCCTTCCATTATAAAATCACCCTTCTCACATAATTTGAAATAAATTCAATGACCAAAACAGTTATGACGACACAAATTACAACCAAGCTTGCAGCATTGTAATTCATGCTCTTATAATACAAATTAAAAGTAAAGCCTATCCCAGACCCTGTAAGTATACCGATCAGTGTAGCACTACGAATATTGGTTTCAATCATAAACAAAATCCAACTGATTAACTGAGGAATACTTGATGGTATAACAGCATGAAAAATGATTGAAAAATATCCAGATCCGGTTGCCCGTAATGCCTCAACACTGCTATAACTTGCTTCATCGATGGTTTCAATAAACGCACGCGTCAAAAAGCCGAATGTTACAAAAAATAAAGCCAAATATCCAGTTATGTCACTTTGACCGAAAGAAAATAATAGTACCATTGCCCACGCAACAATTGGAATATTTCTAAAAATAGATGCAGTTAATCGACTTATTGTTCCAAAAAATTGGTTGACTTTTGTTGTATTTGAACCCAAAATGGCTAATAAAAGGGCACAGCAGCTGGCAACAGTTGTAGATGCAATGGATATCGTGATGGTATCTTTCAGCTTTGATAAAATGGATGGTAATTTTTCCAGTGATTTCTCGTTAGGATAAAAACTCGAAAACATCCATTTAATGGCTTTGGGTACTGATGTAAATCCTTTGTCTATTTCATACTCTGTAATAACTACTGAAACCAAGGTAATTAAAGCCAATAATAAAATGAAAATCAATAGCTGCTTTCTTCTTTTTTCAAATACATTTAACTTCATGCTTACCTCCTCAGTCAATAATCAAGTTGCCTGCTTCAGCACCATATATTTCGTATATTCTGTCTCTGCTCAATTCTTTTGGAGAGCCGTTAAATACAACCTCCCCGCTATTAATACCGATAATACGGTCAGAATATTTGATAGCTGTATCCACCTGATGTAAATTTACAAGACATGTAATGTTTTTTTCTCGACATATATTTTTTAAATGGTCCATTATGACTTTCGATGCATTTGGGTCTAAGGAAGCAATGGGTTCATCACATAAAATCATTTTAGGATTCTGAACCAATGAACGGGCAATTCCCACACGTTGTTTCTGTCCCCCGCTTAACTGATCACACCGCTTATATACCTCTTCCTTTAGCCCTAATCCTACTACAATATCAAATGCCTGTATCTTTTCTTCTTCAGTATATATACCTAAAATCCCTTCTAGTGTGGATTTATACCCTAACCGTCCATGAAGTACATTTTCGATGACACTGAGACGATAGACTAAATTGTAATGTTGAAATATCATACCAATCTTTGTTCTGGTCCTTCGCAGCTCTTTTCTACTTAAACCCATCACATCGTTGCCGTCAAAATTGATTTCTCCGCTGCTGGCATCAACCATTCTATTAATGCAGCGAAGAAGCGTTGATTTCCCCGCACCAGAAGGTCCTATGACGGAAACAAACTCTCCTTCCTTAACAGAGAAATTAACATTAGAAAGGGCCTTTGTTTGCTTATACTGTTTTGTTACATTTTTAATTTCAAGCAATGCCATATACTAATTCCCCTTTATAAGTCTTTTAACCTTTTGCTAAAATAACAAATTCATTATTCTCAATTAGATAATTCACGAATCGGATTAAACCATGAGTCATCT
>JAKSCF010000281.1 GCA_022360735.1 Clostridia bacterium | reverse complement strand
CTTAATTCTGTTAACTCAGAGCCATCTGTTTTAATCTTCCAAAGATCGTTTGTGGTAACAAAATATATCCACCCATCTCCTGGCACGCGAATTTCTGACATATCACTTTTTTCTAGTAATTCTGTTAACTCAGAGCCATCTGTTTTAATCTTGCAAAGATGGCTTGCAGTAGCAAAATATATCCATCCGTCATCTGATACACACATTTCTGAAATACTAATATCTCTCAGCAAGGGAGGGGGTGGGAATTCAGCTGTAACCTCAGTTCTCTCCTTACGAAGATGGTCGTCAGCAACATATATTGAAGTTTCACTAGATGCATATACATCAAATACAGTAAAGCTTGTCAATATACCTAACAGTAATACCATAATAGTTATAAAAGAAATCAAAAATTTTATTCTTTTACTAATACACATAGACTACACTCCTTTTTCTAATGATATATGATAATATATAATATATGCTAAATTAAAATGAAGTAATTGTCAAATATTGAATATGTAGGAATTATTTCAACGATTAAGTTTCATTTTATATACAATAATTTTGATTCAGCAGGTCGAAAAAATGAGTTGAAAATGGTTAATATTCATTAAATGATTCACAAAATGCTCTTGATTTTTATGAATAATATAGTGAATTTATAACCAAGAATAATAGCAAATATGCAGATACTAAGAACTAGAATGGATTAAATTCATGCTAGTTCTATTAATGAATTTCAGTATATTTTATATTATGTTGACAGAATAATATTGTATAAAATGGGTCTTGAAATCTTAATATAAGATAGATATAATACAAATCGTATATATTTTATGTTTCTAATGGAAGGAGTAGTATAAAATGAAGAATAGTAGTTTAAAAGGATTCATTTTAGGTTTTCTGTCATATTTTTTATTATCAGTGGTTCTTAATCTGTTACGTATAGATTATTATCCTTCAACAATCATAATTATCGCTGTCGCTCTTGTTGGAACGTGGATTTGGATCAAAAGAAGAGAAAGAACAGATTAAACATCCGAAAGTGAAAATAAGGAGTAATATGTATTAGAATAACAGTGAGTATGGTTTTACATAAAGGAAATTCATTATGTTTATCTTTAAAAAAACTTTAAGATACTATTGTGATAAAGAAAAGTAACAATAAAAGAAGTATTCATTCTATATAAGTGCTATAAATAAAGTATGGCAAGCTTAGAGGTTCATTGATTTTGAATTTCTATCACTTAAAAACCGCTTATTATTAACAATAGGCGGTTTTTTTAGTATTAACTTATGGCTGGTCCATTATAGTATCATTGCGTAAATCTTCAAAATTATACCAAATAATGACAAGAATTGTTGATTTTTTTCTTGGATAATATTACAATTAATATGTACAACAAAAATGGATTAAAATACTTTGAAAAAATATAATAAATGTCATTAATCCTTTAAAATCATACAAAATATGTCATTATTTTTTAAAAAATATACAAAATAGTCCTCTAGTCAACAACTCTTTTTAAAATGTTTATATATTGAAATTTGAACAATATTGCTGATTTTGTCGAAATTGCCTGTTCCATTTTTATAAGGTATTTGTTAATATTTTCATATAAACTTTTTTAAAGGGAGATTTAATGATGGATGTTATGAAATTATCCGATATATTTTTCTATGCAGTACCCGAAACTTCAATTGCAATTTTCATTGCATTGCGACTACTGAGTAATAAAATTGGCTTTAAAGAAAAAGAAATGTATATGAAGTTAATTCTCTCAAACATTGGAATTCTTTCTATAATATTATTCTCAAGAAGTCAATTGCACAGTATCATAAATATTGCCCTCATTTCTACAGCAACTTACATATTGGCTTATAAATACATCTGGAAGTATAATTGGCGACAAAGTATATTTGCCGGTTCGATTTCAATATTTTTTATTATGAGTATGGAGATCATTACAGCCCCTTTAATGAGCGGGTTGTTGACTATTTTTGAAGATATGACTTTGCTGGGTAATAGAGCAATCGTAATGCTTCCCTCACGAATTGTTCAAATTCTTATTTTAGCCTTAGTAATAAAAAATAATATAACATTAAAAAACAATAATTT
>JAKSCF010000438.1 GCA_022360735.1 Clostridia bacterium | reverse complement strand
GCAAATCATAGAACAAATGAAAATAAAAGCAGCTGAGTAGAGGAGGTGTTTTAATGAAGTTTTTGGGATATAAAAGGCCTGATGGATCAGTAGGTATCAGAAATAAAGTTTTAATCGTCGCAATAGACGAATGTATAGATGGTGTAGCAAGAAAAATTAATGAATCACTAAATGATGCTGTCGTTCTAACCAATCATTATACTTGTATGTATGGCGGTAATGAGGAATTGGTTGAGAATATAATCGGCGTAGCCTTAAACCCTAATATTGCTGGGGTATTGGTCTTGACAATGGGCTGTGGAAGTATTGACTCCAAGCTGATCACCGAACCTGTTATAAAAAGTGGAAAGAAAGCGTATGCATTAAACTGTCAATTAGAGAAAGGGTCCAAACAAACTGTAAAACGCGGTATCGAGATTGTACAAGAATTATCTAAATATGCCCAAAGTCTTAAAAGAGAAGAAGTAGAATTATCCAATTTAATAGTAGGGGTTAAATGTGGCGGGTCGGATACTTCATCGGGCTTAGCATCTAATCCAAGTGTCGGAAAAGCGGCTGATAAAATAGTAGATTTCGGTGCTACAGCCATAGTAGGAGAATTAATCGAATTAGTTGGCTGTGAAGATATACTCAGCAAAAGAGCAGTAAATGAAGAAGTCGCCAATAAGTTAAGCTTTTTAATTGAAATGGAAGAAAAAAGATGGGATATTCCGGGTGCGAATGCTGAAATAATGAGTATTGGAAATAGTATTGGAGGGCTCACTACAATAGAAGAAAAGTCATTAGGTGCGTTATATAAGACAGGAACAAAACCCATTCAAGGTGTTTTGGCATTTAGCCATGAAGGGATAGAAAAGCCAACTTCCAAAGGGCTGTATTTGTCAGAAGTGTCTCACCTTTGTGGTGCTTCAGGCGTTAATTTTGCTGCAATGGGAGCCCAGGTTATTTTATGGACAACTGGTTCTGCAGGATTTGAAAATCCAATTGTACCGACAATACGAGTCAGCGGTAATGAAGATTTAATCAATGATGATGTTGATATAGATGCAACCACCATCATAAGTGGAAAGGAATCCGTTAATGATGTAGCAGAGAGAATAGTAGAAAAAGTAATCTCTGTTGCAAATGGTGAAGATACTAATGTAGAGGGAATAGGTTATTCCTATTGTACTTTATATCAAAAAGATAGGAGACTTGAGCATTATATAGAAAGACCGTGTGAATGCTCAGTATAAAAAAGAGAATGATTTGATTTCATATAAAAGTCCGCATTTTGTGGACTTTTTTTAATGTATATCAACAATAAATGAACTTATTGCAATATGCCACTACATCCTAACCTCTGCTTTCTACTCGTAAAAGTAAAAGTGGTTGACGAATACTATAAAAACAATTATACTATCGATAATAGATATATCGAATATAGATATAAAAGATGTATTTTTTATATAACCGGGGTGAAAAATGGCTAGGGAACAGTTGAAAAATCTGACAGAGCCTATGTATTATATTTTGCTTGCGTTGACTTCAAAACAACATGGATATGGTATCATGCAGACGATTGATACTTTGACCGGTGGTCGTGTGAAGGTAGGCGCCGGTACTTTGTATGCTTTGTTAGCTCGTTTTGAAAAGGAAAATATTATCTCTCAAGTTTCAGAAGACGGAAGAAAAAAGACTTATCAAATAACAGACAAAGGCTTTCGTTTGTTAAATGAAGAATATCAAAGATTAAATCAATTGGTTCTGG
>JAKSCF010000474.1 GCA_022360735.1 Clostridia bacterium | reverse complement strand
TGTTCTATAGCTGTATTAAGACTTTGATTGGTTAACTTACGCCAAAGCTTTACAGGAAAATCCGTCGGACTCATTTTTCCATACTGAAAATCATATAAACAGTCATCTGTTCTTGCTTCAATTTTTTCTTGATTGATGGTATTCTCGGGTGCAGAATGGGACTTAAAATTGACCAATAAATCACTATCAAATTTCTCTATAATAAAACCGCTGCATTTTTTACTTTTAATATATCCTTCAGAACTCAATTGAAGGTACGCAGCATCTACCGTATTTCTGCTGACCTGTAGTGTTTTTGAGAGCTGACGAGTAGAAGGAAGCTTGTCGCCTTCTGCCAGTTGTTTTGTGATGATACCCTCTCTGATTTGTTTATATATTTGGATATATAAAGGATCTTTTGATGTATTATCTATTATTATCACTTGTTCCTCCTTAAACTGGCACTATCAAATATTTACAGACTGGCACTTTTAATAGTATCAGTCTTATTATATTATGAATTCAATATTGAAGCAATGTGATTAGATGGTATAATATCTCATACCAATGATAGGAGGTTATTCGATGTTTAAAGAAATGAGGTTAAAAGACATGCAAATGGATGAATCCAAAGCCGTTGCTTTACTTGACAAAGGCGAATATGGTATTCTATCCACCATTGGAGAAAATGATTACTGTTATGGAACGCCTTTGAATTATGTCTACTCAAAAGGTGCAGTATATTTTCATTGTGCGGTTGAAGGCCATAAGCTTGATAATATTCAATATCACAATAAAATATCTTTTTGTGTTGTTGGCCGAACCGAAATTCTTAAAAAACAATTTGATACAAAGTATGAAAGTGTTGTAGTATTTGGGCGTGCTGAAGAAGTAAAAGATGAAGAAAAAATAAATGCTTTACTAGACCTTGTAGATAAATACTCCCCTGAATTTAAAGAAGCCGGTAAAAAGTATATCTCTGCTGAAGGTCATCAAACAAGGGTTATTAAAATAGTTATTGATAAAATAAGCGGAAAAGGAATTTATTAGAAAAGCATATGAATAAGGATAATGTTATGAAAAGTATTTTAATAGCAATAGGCAGCCTGTCATTATTTTTAGGCGTAATAGGTATTTTCTTACCACTACTCCCCACAACACCTTTTTTATTACTGTCAGCAGCCTGTTATGCTAAAGGATCCGATAAGTTTTACAACTGGCTGATCCATCACAAATATCTGGGAGAATATATCAGAAATTATCGGGAAAAAAGAGGTATTCCTCTTAAGACTAAAGTTATTGCTTTAATTTTGTTATGGTCATCTATAAGTTACGCCATCTATATTGTGGATAAGAGTTTTGTAAGAGTCATACTGTTTATTACAGTTATTTCAGTTACTAAACATCTTTTATCTCTTAAAACTTTATGATTATACCCAAAATATTCATGGAAACTACGGAAAAGACGCAGTAGATTTATGTAGTTTATCGTGAATCATCTGGGTTTTACTCTGCATATCACATTTTTTATGTCAATGAATACTCACTTTGTAAAGTGAAATTTTCATGATACAAGACATAAAATGTGATATAGTAGATTTATCATCTCTAAGAAAGAAGGGATAAGAATGAAGAAAAACAAAACCAAGCAAATAATATGGATACAATTATTAATTGGTTTTGCTCTAATTGAATTTCCGGGAATATTTTTTATCAATCGTATTTTCCCAACCATATTTGGATTACCCTTTATTTATGGATTTGTCATTATTGTTTGGGCATATATGTGCGTGGTATTGTTTTATGCATACAAAAAGAAATGGGGAGAAAATCCGCCTGAAAAATGATTATCTTTCGTCATATACTGTACTGTTAAACTTATATCCCACCCCTCTTACATTAACAATATACTGAGGATTCGAAGGATTTTTTTCTATCTTTTTTCTCAGGTTACTGATATAAACCATAATCGTTCTAGCGTCATTATCCAAGCTATCCATTTTCCATACCATTTGAAACAATTGTTTCATACTGTAAATTCTTTTAGGATTTTTTATGAGAATCTCTAAAATTTCAAATTCCTTAGCTGATAATACAACCAGTTCATTGTCAACAAATACTTCATGACTGTCAATATTGACCTGAATACCGGGATATTCAATGATACACGGCGTATAAGCGGTTTGCTGAGATAACCGGCTTCTTCTTAGATGGGCTTTTATCCTTGCCAGTAATTCATTAGGTAAAAATGGCTTTGTAATAAAATCATCGCCGCCTACAGACAAGGCCAATACTTTATCCATTTCTTGAGACTTGCAGCTAATGAATAAAATAGGTGCGTTGGTTAATTTACGTATTTCTAAACATAATTCAATGCCATCAATATCCGGCAGCATGATATCTAAAAGAATTAAATCAGGCGCTTCTGTTTCAATTGATTCTAAAGCATTTTTAGCATTCTGTGCTGTTAAAATCTGATATTGATCTTCCATTAAACAAGACTTAATCAAATCTAAAATCTCAATTTCATCATCAACAATTAATATTTTCTCTCTTGCCATAATAATCCCCCCTAATATTACTATTATACCAT
>JAKSCF010000741.1 GCA_022360735.1 Clostridia bacterium | reverse complement strand
TCGATATCATATAATTTTGAGCCATAAGCTCGTTTTAAGAGTACTGGTTTGCCTAAGAGACCACAATATCTGCCTGCTGCACTAACGCCACCAACCAAGTATTTTTTTGCTTCATCGTACATAGTATTTTCCTTGCTCATCAAAAATCCTCCTTTAATTCCATTATTAAAAAAATATTAAATATTACTCTTTTAGCTTATAAGCCACTATCATTCACATATATTATTAACTAACCATCGGAGATAGAAGATCTTCCTTACTCAGATTCCTTTCTTTATTATTAATCTCTTCCGTGATTTTTCCTTTTTTCATTATTACAATTCTATCTGAAAGGCTGATAAGTTCTTCCAACTCATCAGAAATAAAAATAATTGAAGTGCCTTCCTTTGCTAAAGCGTTAATTAATTCATATATTTCTTCTTTTGCTCCTACGTCTATTCCTCTTGTTGGTTGATCTAAAATAAGTATTCTTGGTTTTACGGAAAGCCATTTCCCAATAACAACTTTCTGTTGATTACCACCACTTAAAAATGCGACTTCTTGATTCGGTGACGAACATATTATTCTTAAATATTCAATCATATTTTTAACAATTTTACCTAAAGCTTTATAATTTATAATTTTAAATCTTAAATGATCTTTAATTGCCACTATCGATATATTGTCCCTTATGGTTCTTTTAAGTACCAATCCTTCTTGCTTTCTATTCTCAGGTATAAATGCCATATTTAAATTTACTGCTTTCGTGGGACTGTTGATTTCAATAACTTGACCATCCATAACAATCTCACCCGCACTTTTCTCATCGATACCAAAAATCATTCTTGCCAATTCAGTTCTTCCAGATCCTACGACACCTGCAACTCCCAGAACTTCTCCTTTATTTAAGTCAAATGAAATATCCTTTACCAAACCTTTTTTTCGTGTTAACCCTCTTGCCGATAATATTTTATCATCTGAATGATTATGACGTTTAAAGCATTTATCGGCATCATAATCTCTCCCAATCATCCACTCCACTAACTGTTTTTGAGTACAATTTGATGCCTCAATAGTAATTATCTTTTCCCCATCCCTCAATACAGTTACTCTATCCGAAATTCTAAATATTTCTTCAAGAAAATGTGATATATATATAACGCTTACGCCTCTATCACGAAGATCATTAATGACTTTAAATAATCTCTCTGTTTCCTTGTTAGATAGTGATGAAGTCGGCTCATCCATAACAATGACCTTTGCTTTCATTGCAACCGTTCTTGCAATTAGAACAAGTTGTTTTTTTGCTATTGGAAGTTGACTTACAATTTCATTTGATTTTATTGGAAATCCTAAAGAATCTAATAGTTTTTGTGTTTCAGCTCTCATAGTGCGTCTGTCAATAGTAGACAGTGGATTATTATGACACAATTCGCTGCCAAGGTATATGTTCTCACTAACATCAAGTTCTTCAACTAAATCCAACTCTTGATGTATCATCACAATTCCCTTTTTAAAGGCATCTCTTGGATTATAAAACTGAACTTTTTCACTATTAAGTATCAATTCACCTTCATAATTGATTAGAATACCATTTAATATTTTCATTAGAGTGGATTTGCCTGCACCATTAGCTCCAACTATTGAATGTACTTCTCCTTTATTCAGATCAAAATTTACTTTTTTCAATACCATAACTGTATTGAATTCTTTAATAATATTTTTCATTTGAAGGATCTTATTCTCTTCCAAATCAAACCCTCCTTAATCTCTTTTTCTATTTGAAACGCTATCAATGCCTACTGCACCTAAAATAATTAAACCAGTTATTGCTGATTGCCAAAAGCTTGATACCCCTGTAAGTTGTAACATATTTAGAATTAATCCAAGAATAAGGGTTCCAACAACAGCACTAAGAATACTGCCACGACCTCCATCAATAGATATCCCACCAACAATACAAGATGCTATTGTCGTTAACTCATATCCTGTTGCACCATCAGCTGTTGCCATTAATACTCTTAAAGTTAGTATAATACCTCCTAAAGATGCAAATACCCCACATATCACAAATGCCAATATTTTTATTTTCACAGTATTAATACCTGAAAGCCATGAGGCAGTTTCGCTTCCACCAATCGCATAAATATATTGTCCAAATTTGGTATATCTCATTACGAGATATGTAATAGCAGCGAAAATGAGCCAAATACCTGCTGCAATTGGAATTGGACCAACTTTTCCCATACCAATCACACCATATTTTGAAGGCACTCCCATTACTGGAAATCCATTTGTTACAATAAACACAATACCACGTCCTATGGTCATCATTCCAAGAGTAGCAACAAAAGGATTGATTCTAATTTTAGTAACTAAAAGTCCATTGGCCAAACCCATTAAAACACCTACTGTTAGTCCTGTTACAATTCCAGCTACAAAACCATATTCTCTAAAAAAATAGGTTGATGTTATCCCAGTTAACGCTACAGTCGAACTGACCGATAAGTCGAATGCGCCTGTTATCAGAACAAATGCCATCCCTATACTCATAACTCCAATAATGGCATTTTGATTTAAAATATTTAATATGTTATCTATTGAACGAAAAGTAGGTGATATTATTGCACTAACTATTATCATACCAAGTAAGACAAAAAACATTGTAAATTCTTTTCGCCCAAATATAAAGCTAAATTTTGCCTTAATTAATGTATTCATTCCATCTTTCCTTCTTTCTTAAACTCTTCCATCATTTTTTTATATTGATAGCTGGCTTTTCACATCGCCAATGCATAGTTAATATTACTATGCATTGACGAAGAACTATATCATATAAGTAAGGTTTAATTTACCATGCCGGACCAAAACTTTGTACATTATTTTTATCTACAGCTGGTAATGCAGTCCAGGTCTCCAGAGCTATGTTCTCATTTTTTCCTGTAAGATACTCATATGCAATCTTAACACTTAAGCTTCCTTGCTCTTGAGGATCTTGCAATACTGAACCATATAAAGCACCTTCATTGATTGCGTCAATTACTTCTTGAGGCAAGTCGAATGCAACAATTTTACCCAGTAATTCTGTTCTTCCAACTGATCTACACGTATCTGCCGCAGCAATAGCATCGTATGGACCTTGAAGAACTATTCCGTCTAATTCACCTTCTGGAAAACGTGTTAATAAGTTTTGTACAATCGTTACTGTTTTTGCATTGTCCCAATCATTGTTCTGTTTTGCAACAATTTTAATATCAGGAGCATTTAGTGATAGGTATTTTTCTAATCCTTGTTCTCTCATAACCTGTGGCGAACTTCCCAGCGTACCTTGTATCAATGCTATATTACCTTTTCCATTTAACATGGCATTAACAAGCTTGCCTTGAACCCTTCCACCATCAACATCGTCAGCACCTACGTAGGTTAAGATTTTTCCGCCCTCTCCTAACTTAGTATTCACTGTTATCACTGGTATTCCTGCTTCATTACATTTTTTCACTACGGGAACTAATGCATCTAGTTGTGCTGGTGTAATTAATATCATGTCCTTTTTTTGAGCAATAAATGTTTCAATGATATTCGTTTGTACATTAGGGTCTGATTCACCATCTCTAATATCTAATTCAATTCCAGATAACTCTTGAACAGCAAGTTCCATACCGAGTTTTAATCTTGCTTGGAATGGTGAATTAAAATCACGAGAAACAGCACCTACTTTAAAAACTTTTTCAGTACTGTCTTCC
>JAKSCF010000300.1 GCA_022360735.1 Clostridia bacterium | reverse complement strand
GAGTTGTTAGCCCTTAAGATACGTCAAAACAGGAACTGCGAGCCTGGCATATGTTTATCAAACAACCAAGAAGTAAAAATTTCACAATTTGCAGACGATACAACCATGATACACACGAGTGTGCATCTTATGTAAAGCAAGGTGCATTTTTAGTTAGGGGTGTGCACTTTTTAGCGGAAATGGGTTATGATATTCCTTTACATGTTTCCGTATGCGGTGCATGTCGAGTGCGTTGTAGGAATACAAAAGGTGGAATCTACGAAAGAGCTGTATTTACTAGGGTTCTGGACGATTTTCAGTTCACTAGAGATGGCGATGATTTTAGGAATAAAGTGCCGATTGGCGAGTTAGAAGTTTGTATTGCTTTGCGAATTACATGAAAGTAGATATTTAATAGATAAAAGTTCATATTTGGCAATGAAAAGTACGCCCATAATAGTCAGCTTATTATAGGCGTATTTTTTTATATAATAGTGCTACTATCGTTGTAGCAGTATAATCAATTAAAGGTGATAATTGTGGATATTGTTTTTTAAAGTCTACTTTCTTTTCCCATAGTTCAACTTTTTCTAAAGCACTCTTGAATTGATCAAGTTGACTAGTTGTCACACTTGAAAATCTATTAAAATCTGTTTCGTTCATAATAGAAATATTTAATTTATCTGCTATAAGTTTATGATCCTTTTCAATTTTTTTTGAAAGAATTATTATACCAGATTCTGAATCTGTTAATTCTAGTAGTCCTTTCAACCAAAGTATTCTGTTAATAGGTGATTGGTTTTTAAGTGTTTTGCAATCTCCAAGTATCTCTTTTAATTTCCCATTAGCTGATGGAAACATACCTAACACATCAATATCTGTAACCTGTTTGCTTGAAGATGAAAGGGTTTGATCTGAAAGAATAACTACTTCCATTTGAGGATACCATCTTCTTTTTAAAAAATATTTGACAAGGTTAATTTTTTGCATTCTATCTTTCATCATTTTATTGATCCCCGAAACGCAATCATAACATGTTTCTGTGGGATATTTAACTTTTTTTACAAATTACCATGATTTACAAAAATCATTGTTTGAATCTTATTTGACCAGTTTATTTTTTGATGTTGCCTAAATTCATAATTATTCAATGGGTTAAGAGGTTGGATAGTTTATTGTTAAAAAAGCATCAAAATTTTTGTTGACAAATAAAGTAGGGATTAATATAATGATAATCAGTTTCAATTAAAAAAGGAGGAATTATTTTGAAAACAACACATTATTCTATTAAAAACAAAGGGATACTAGGGCTTGTAGCTATCATGATTTTAGGTATTTTTTTAACAGCCTGCGGGTCCAAGGTAGAAAGCAATAGTGATCATGTTGAGAAAGAGGTTACCCCTAATTACAGAATCATCAAAGATATGTGGGGAAGAGAAGTTAAAGTAAAAGACGATGTAAAAACTGCCGTTATTATGGAATGGGAAGGACTTGTGGCTAAATCAATGAAAGTTTGGGGACTTGAAGACAACATAATAGGAGTCGACAACACTGCCAAAAACAATTCTTTTAGAAAAACAATTATTCCTGCAATTGATAATCTTCCTGCTGTGGGTTCTCCCTACGGTGGTGTCAACTACGAAGAAATTGCGAAATTGAAGCCAGATATTGTTTTCATGGAATTATGGATTACAAACGAAACTGAAAAAGAAATGCATGAATCGGCGATGAAAAGGATAGAAGATTTAGGAATACCAGTAATAGGCCTTCTTTCACCTTCATGCCAAGAGACTCCCAGTTTTGAATCGGCTTGGCAATTTATAAGACTTGTTGGCGAGGTTTATAACAAGCAGACAGAAGCAGAAAAGCTAATCAGTAGCTTAGATGGTAATCTTCAACTTATTAAGGACAGAACCAGCAACTTAACTGAGGATGAAAAAGCTGATGTTGTTATCTATAACACAAATATTTGCGTGATGGGTAGAGGAAGCATCCAGTCCTACTTTTTAACAGAAATACTAAATGCGAACAATCTTGTAGAGGAAAACACTGGTTTCATTCAGATCGCTGAAGAACAGCTTCTAACCTATGAGCCTGATGTATTGGTGGTTATGGGTCACGATGGATACCTTACACCTTCAGTAATCTACGAAGGAAAACACATTGGATTAAACTGGAACAACCTAAAGGAATTTAAGCCTATTAAAAATAGACGTGTTGTAAGTCTTGGTTATGAAGAGTGGCGAACTACCATCGAAACTCCAGTAGGACTACTTAAAATCGCAAAGGAATTATATCCAGATCTATTCCAAGATATAGACGTTGAAGCAGAAGAGCTAAAAATGTATATGGAACACTATGGTTTTAGTAAAGATGATGCAGCTAAGATAATGGAAGCACAAAAGTTTACGGGTGAGTTGTTCAATTAATAAAAGGTGGATAACTAGTAGCAACTGTAAGCTTTACAGCGGCAGTTGCTACCAAAATCATTTTATAGGAGAGGTATTCTGTGGAGATTAAAGAGGTTAATAAAATTAACGAAGTTAACGAAATAGAGGATATTAACACTAGAATAATAACATTTGATAATAAGAGAAAGGTTTACTTAACCATATTTATGGGTTTAATTCTTTTTGTTACCTTCATTGGAGCAATCTGCATGGGGGCCTATTCGATTCCACCCCAGGATGTTTTTAAGGAAATTGCTTCGGTTTTTGGTATTGGAGCGAGAGGTGAGACGGCATCAAGCACAATAATCTGGAATATTAGAATGACTAGAATCATTTTGGGTATTGCTGTCGGAATAGCCCTTTCTTCCAGCGGGGCAGTATACCAAGGGGTATTCAGAAATCCATTGATCGAACCCTACATATTGGGGGTCTGCTCAGGGGCTGCCTTTGGGTCAGCATTGGCAATTATGTTTAAGTTTCCTTTTTCATTACAGTTCTTATCCTTTATCTTCGGCTTAATAGCAGTTTTTCTAACCTATTCTTTTGCAAGGGTAGACAACCAAACACCCCTTGTAACCTTGATACTGTCAGGAGTTATTATAGGATCTTTATTTTCTGCTATGGTTTCTATCTTTCAATATATCAGTTCAGAGGAACAGTTAAGAAGGCTGATGTTCTGGTTGATGGGGGGCTTATATAATGCCACTTGGGCAGATATTAGGATTGTGGTTCCAATCATATTAACCGGCTTTACCATCATATGGTGCTACAGTTGGAAGCTTAATATATTATCTATGGGAGAACAGGAAGCTAAAGTATTGGGAATCAACGTTGAAAGAACAAAGATTATTCTCATGGTGGTATCAACCGTAATTACATCCATCGCTGTATCAGTTGCAGGAATCATTGGGTGGGTAGGTTTAATGATTCCCCATGCTGCAAGAATGATGGTGGGACCTGATCACCGTTACCTCCTTCCTGTAACAGCCATTTTAGGGGCTACCTTTATGGTGGTTTGTGATACTATTGCCAGAACCATAACAACAGGTGAAGTGCCTATAGGCATTGTTACTGCCATAGTCGGTGCGCCTTACCTATTATTCATGTTGAGGAAGAGAAAAAATTATTTTGGAGGCTAGTACATATGTTAAATGTAAAAAATCTCTATTACAGCTACGGGGATGTTGATGTTCTGAAGAACGTTACCTTTGATGTTGAAAAACAGCAATTATGTGCATTGTTCGGCCCCAATGGTACGGGTAAATCTACCCTATTCAAATGTATAACAAAACTTTTAGATATTAAGAAAAAGGGTGAAATTTTCATTGATGACAAAAACATTGCTAAAATGCCAATGAATGAGGTTGCAAAAATAATAACCCATGTTGCACAAGAGCATAAACCTTCCTTTCCCTATAAAGTAAAAGAAGTTGTGATGATGGGCAGAACCCCCCATTTAGGTGGGGTCTTTGGTCCAAATAGTAGAGATGTTGAAATAACTATTAAGGCTATGGAAATGGCTGGTGTAGTCCATTTGGCCGAAAGGGTTTACACAAACTTAAGCGGGGGTCAAAGGCAATTGGTTCTAATTGCTAGAGCCTTTGCACAGGATACAGATATGTTACTTCTTGACGAGCCTACATCTGCCCTTGATTTTAAAAATCAATTGGTTTTATGGAACACCATTAGAAATAATACAGATCAGGGTAAAACCATGCTAGTCTGCACCCATGATCCAAACCACATCCTATGGTTTTGCGATTCTGTCATTGTATTAGGGAAAGAAGGAAAAATTATAGCTCAGGGAAAACCAACGGATGTCCTATGCAAAGAGTTATTACAGGAAATCTATGGGGATCTTTGTGAAGTAAAATCTATTTATGACAACTCATTTGTTGTGCCTAATAACCTACAAAGAGCTCAAGGGTTTTAGATAGTTATGTAGATATTATTAAGGATGAGATGATAGGCAGTTACCGAAGTCAAAAGGGAGCAGATATAAGAGCAGCACAAATAGCCCTCGCATAAACCATTGTATCATTTAATTATAGCGTTCAAGATCTTTGCCACCTTCCTTTTGTGGAATTTTGGTGAGTCGTGTCTCCAAAATTATACCAGTTTTAAGGGGGTGGCAAGGTTTTGTAAATTTCAGGTAAAATCAATAGGTGGAGTAAAGGATTACGGTCTTAACAATATTGAAAGTCACCTTGAAGAACTGACAAAATATCTTTATAAGCGTCTTCAAGAAATCGACCTAGAAATTGAATTTTTGCCAGAGCCAATTTTCTGCAAGAAGGCGATCGCTGGCTATGGGATCATTCCCTTTAATATAAAGGGAATTAATCCCACTGATGTGGGATTTGCACTTAGTGAGAACGATATCTTAGTAAGAACAGGGAGTCATTGCATTTCAAACGAAGATTCGGAACACCAAAGTATCAGGGTAAGCCTTCATATTTATAATTCCATAGAAGAAATAGATCGGTTTATCGAGGTATTAATAGAGAATTTTTAAGTTCTTATGTAGTAACTAGCTTTAAAGTGTAATGTAAGTTATACTATACTAAATCAAATGATAGGTGAATATGATTATGGAAAAGTTTCGTTTAAAATTATTCTCAGGACTTCCACGAAGCATATATGTTCTTCTGGTAGCCCACACAATTAGTGGATTTGGGTATTTTGTCGTTCCTTATTTAAGTCTATATTTAAACAATACATCAGGAATGGATAAAGATATAATTGGCATATTTATTGCTATTTCAACCCTTGCCTTTATTCCAGGTGTGATCATAGGAGGGAAGTTAACGGATCACTATAGTAGAAAGAAGGTTTTGGTGACTTCTAGATTTATATCGGCCCTTTGTCTGCTGGTGGTACTTTTTATTAGTGATTTCTATATAAAGCTGATTCTGATCAGTCTGTTTACACTATTTACCGCAATTGCTACCCCATCAAACGATGCCCTAATTGCAGACTTGACCCCTAGTCATCAGAGAAAGCAAGCCTACTCACTGGTATATCTCGGTGCTAACTTTGGAGGAGGTATTGGTTCTTTAGTGGCAGGTTATGCCTTTAAAAGTTACCCTGATATCATTTTTATTGGGGAAGCTGTAGCCATCTTGGTTTTTGTTTTTTTAATTTTAACAAAGATTAAGGAATCTAAAGATAAAATTGCTGCCTTGAATAAAGAGGAAATAGAGGAGAGTAAAAGGCAAGAAAACACGACAAGTAATGATGGAGAGAATAGTATTTCAGTATTATTAAAAAGACCTATACTACTAATCTATATAGCTTTATCAGCAGCTTATACCTTTAGTTATGCCCAGAACTATTTTTGTCTTCCCTTGTTTATAGATTCAAATTTTCCTCTTAAAAGTTCTTACTATTTTGGTATATTGATGTTGGCAAATAGTATCGTGGTCATTTGCTGTACAGCATGGATCACTAAAGTCACCATCAAGTTTTCCCCTGTTTTTAATATGTTTATTGTTGGACTGTTTTATGCCTTTGGGTTTGGTATGCACTATATGATCAATACCTTCTATCTTTTAGTGGTGGCCACGGTTTTATGGACAGTGGGGGAAATTTTATATAATACTAATTATACGGTTTTCATTGTGGAAAAAAGCCCCTATGAATATAGAGGAAGGATGATTTCCATTGCTTCATTGGTTACGAGAGGTGCCACCATCATTAACCCCTTAATAATGGGAAAGATTATCCAAAGGGGTGACTCAAGAACTGTATGGTTAATCGTCTTTTTCATTATGGCGGTAGCTTCAATAAGTATGTTCTACCTGTCTGTACTGGAAAATAGGATCGTTAACTTAGAATTAGAAGCCTCCATAGATCACTATTAACTCCTCGTTTTTTCCACATATTACATAAATTTTTATTTATCAGCTCCTAGTTTACATATTATTCTATGGATTATTATACCAATATAAAAAAGTATAAACTATCCCGTGGTCATATTGTTCAGAAATTTAAAACTTATTTGTCTTTTGGGTGTTGAGCTTAATCATCCCCTTTTAATTCTTTTTTTCTATTCCTCTAGCCATAAGATTGGCATGGATTTGGTATATCCACATTTCTTCTTTGCATGTTCACAGTTTGGTGATTGTTTTTCACATCTATACTTCACGCTTTTCCTCTTTGCATCACACCCACAATCTTTTCCATAAGGGACGGTTCTTTTTGACATAAATAGATTGTTTACATTGAATTAGGTGATTTTGAGCCAAAGAACCGTTCCAAATTGTCATGTGATATAATAAAG
>JAKSCF010000282.1 GCA_022360735.1 Clostridia bacterium | reverse complement strand
TTGGGGATACACATAAGACCAGAGGGTTATATAAAAAGTATCTTCTATAACCTATCAAAAATAGAAACCATAAAAATTGACCACTTTTTATAAAATTGTCCCCATTGTTTTAATAAAAAGATTAGATGTAGAATAGAGATAACGATGATCAGCGGGCAATCGTGTATATGAAAATTAATTTAAGGTATGGAGGGAGTATATGAAAACACAAAAATTAACAATGGCTCAAGCACTAATAAAATTCTTAGACAATCAATATATAAATTTTGATGGCCAAGAGATTAAATATGTAGAAGGTGTCTTGGGCATATTTGGGCATGGTATCGTCGTTGGATTAGGTGAAGCTTTAGAGCAAGAAGATCATAACTTGAAATTCATGCAAGGCAAGAATGAACAAGGTATGGGACATATTGCTATGGGCTTTGCAAAACAGAAAAAAAGAAAACAAATCATGGCTGTAACCAGTTCAATAGGGCCGGGAGCAATGAATATGGTTACAGCTGCAGGTACAGCTACAGCCAACAGAATACCTGTATTATTTCTCCCTGCCGATACCTATGCAACCAGACAACCGGACCCGGTATTGCAACAAATTGAGCAGCCCCATGATTTCGGCATCACGGCCAATGATGCATTTAAACCGGTTAGCAAATATTGGGATAGAATCAACCGACCGGAGCAATTAATGACAGCGGCCATTCATGCAATGCGTGTATTAACAGATCCGGCAGAAACAGGTGCGGTGACATTATGTTTACCTCAAGACGTTCAGGGAGAAACTTATGATTATCCTGTAGAATTTTTTGAAAAGAGAGTACATTACATTCAAAGAAGAGATATAGATGAAGCTGTATTAGAAAAAGCAGTTGAGATGATTGCTTCAAAGAAAAAGCCTTACATTGTTTGCGGTGGAGGCGTTAAATATTCGGAAGCAGGAAAAGAATTAGAAAAATTTTGTGAAGCTTTTAATATTCCTTTTGGAGAAACACAAGCAGGAAAAGGAACCGTACTTTGGGATCACCCATACAATCTTGGGGGAGCAGGGGTTACAGGTACGTCGGCAGCTAATAAAATTGCAAAAGATGCAGATTTGGTAATCGGTATAGGGACCAGATTAAACGATTTCTGTACGTCATCAAAATGGGCTTATCAAAATGAAGACGTAGAAGTATTAACCATTAACGTCAACGATTTTGATTCATATAAAATGAATGCATTTCCTGTTATAGCCGATGCAAAAAAAGCATTAAACGCATTAACTAAAGCATTGAGTGAAAAAGAATATAAAAGCGATTATACAAATGAAATAAAGCAAGTAAAAGATCAGTGGAATCAAGAAGTTGATAGACTCTATAGTATGGAGTTAGACCAAGGCTTATCACAATCAAGAGTATTGGGTGAGCTGAATGAAAAGTTGACAGATCATGATGCTGTTGTTGTTACGGCATCAGGCAGTTTGCCAAGTGATTGTCAGAGAGTATGGCGTACAAGGACAGACAATATTTATCACGCAGAATATGCATTCTCATGCATGGGATATGAAGTAGCGGGCGCTATAGGTGCAAAGCTGGCTGAACCGGACAAAGAAGTATACGCATTACTGGGAGACGGTAGTTTCTTAATGCTTCACACAGAATTGGTAACCAGCTTACAAGAAGATGTAAAAATAAACATTGTATTACTAGACAATCATGGATTCCAATGTATCCATAACCTGCAAAGAAGTCAAGGCATACCAAGCTTTGCCAATGAGTTCAGATATAGAGAAGAAAGTACTAACCGATTGACGGGTGAATATATGCCAATGGATTTTGCAAAAGTTGCAGAAGGATATGGCGCAAAAGGCTTTAGAGCAAACAGTATTGAAGAGATTCAAGAGGCCTTTAAAGGCATGAGAGCATCTGATGTTACGACACTCATTGATATCAAAGTATTGCCCGGAACGATGACTGATGGCTATGACTCATGGTGGCGAGTAGGAACAGCGCAAACATCCAAGCATGAATCTGTTAGAAAAGCAGCAGAAGCGTTAAACCAAGAAATCGCAAAAGTAAAACAATTCTAGTGTGACGGAGGGAACTAAATGTTAGACAAGAACAAAGTAAAATTAGGTATTGCCCCCATTGCTTGGACAAATGATGATCTTCCTGAATTAGGAGGAGAGAATACATTTGAACAATGTGTTAGTGAAATGGCCCTTGCAGGATTTACCGGTAGTGAAGTGGGCAATAAATATCCTAAAGATACAAAAGTATTAAAAAAAGCCCTTGAATTAAGAGGCGTTCAAATATGTAATGCATGGTTCAGCTGTTTCTTTACAACTCAACCGGAAGAAGCAACCATTGAAGCATTTAAAAAGCAAAGAGACTTTTTATATGAAATGGGCGCAAAAGTAATAGGCTGTTCGGAACAGGGACACAGTATCCAAGGATTGGATCAACCCATATTTGATGCTAAGCCTGTATTTACGGATGATGAATGGGAAAAATTAGCAAAAGGCATGAATCAATTAGCCGAACTTGCTGCAGAAAAAGGCATGAAGGTTTCTTTACATCACCATATGGGTACGGGTGTTCAAACCACCGAAGAAATTGATCGATTTATGGCAATGACCAATGATGATGTTTACCTATTATTCGATACGGGTCATCTGTATTTCTCTGAGGGAACTCAAGATGCGGTTGACGCTGTCATTGATAAATATGCAGAGAGAATTGTACATGTCCATTTAAAAGACGTAAGAGAAGACGTGTTAAAGACACTTAAAGAAGAAAAATGGTCCTTCCTAAAAGGGGTAAAAGAAGGCGTTTTCACAGTTCCGGGAGATGGCGATTTAGAATTTGATCATACTTTTGATGCATTAGACAAGGCCGGATACCAAGGATGGATGGTAGTTGAAGCAGAGCAAGACCCTGCCAAAGCAAATCCATTTGAGTATGCGGTAAAAGCGAGGCAATATATCCAGGAAAAAACCGGACTGTAAAGAGGAGATAGTTATATGAAAAAAATTAAAGTCGGAATTATTGGAGCAGGAAGAATAGGGAAAGTACATGCTTTAAGCATTACCAACCAAATGCCTTATGTTCAAATAGCTTATGTTTCAGATTATTTTGAGAAAGCTGCTAACGAACTTGCAGATACCCTTGAAGGTTGTCGTGCAGTAAAGGACTATCATGATATATTGAATGACCCGGAGGTTGATGCAGTTTTAATCTGTTCATCCACTGATACACATGCAACCATTTCTATTGACGCAGCGCGTGCAGGTAAGCATATATTCTGTGAAAAGCCTATTGACTTGGATGTTAACAAGATTAAAGAAGTCATCCAAACGGTTGAAAAAGCCGGCGTAAAATATCAAGTGGGCCTTAATCGAAGGTTTGACAAGAATTTTAAAGCCATAAAAGATGCTGTAGACGCAGGGAAAATTGGGGATGTACATGTTGTTAAGATCACATCCAGAGATCCTGAACCTCCGTCAATAGATTACATCAAGAGCTCTGGCGGGCTTTTCTTAGATATGACCATCCATGATTTTGATATGGTAAGGTATTTGGTGAATAGTGAGGTCACGGAAGTCTATGCAGTAGGAAAATGCTTGGTTGATCCTAAAATAGAAGAAGCGGGAGATGTAGACACAGCAATTATTACCCTTAAGTTTGAAAATGATGCAGTAGGTGTTATTGACAACAGCAGACGTGCAGAATATGGATATGATCAGAGGGCTGAGGTTTTTGGATCAAAAGGAGCCATTGCTATTTCAAATGAAGCACCATCTAATGCGGTTTTGTCTACAAAAGAAGGCATTATGGCTGAGAAGCCGTTGCATTTCTTCTTAGAAAGATATATGCAAGCTTATCAAGATGAAATGATTCAATTTTTGAATGCTATTATAAATAACACAGATACACCGGTTATAATAAACGATGGTTTACAGTCTGTCATCATCGGGCTTGCAGCAAAAAAATCAGTTCAAGAAGGCCGTCCTGTCCTAATACAGGAAATAATAGATGAATATCAATAGAAAGGGTGGATACTATGGATAAATTATTAGAAATGACTCAACAATTTGAGCAAACAAAATATTGGAATGACTCTTGTTCCGTAAGCGAACTCAAATATGCTATTGAAAGAGGTGCAGTAGGCGCAACCACTAATCCTGTAATCGTAAAAAACGTATTAGACAAAGAACTGGATAATTACAGAGCATACATTGCCGGATTAGTGAAAGATAATCCTACAGCATCCGAAGATGAGATTTCATGGATGGTCATCGAGAAGATGGCACTAGACGGTGCAAAGCTGTTAGAGCCGGTATTTGATCCGGCTAAAGGAACCGGAAGAATCTCTATACAAACCAATACCAAATTCTTTAATAATGCTAAAAAGTTAGCAGATCAGTCAGAATACTTTCATACATTAGCACCCAATATGCAAGTCAAAATGCCTGCGACTTCAGCAGGTATTAAAGCTTTTGAAGAAGCGACTTACAGAGGTGTCAGCATTAACGCAACCGTATCCTACACAGTGCCTCAAGCCATAGCAGTAGCAGAAGCAGTGGAAAGAGGACTAAAGAGAAGAGAAGCAGAAGGATTGGATAACGCTGATATTAATCCGGTATGCACCATCATGGTGGGCAGAATAGATGACTGGATGAAGCATGTTACAACAAGAGATGGCATCATCATCGACCCGGAATGTATGGAAAATGTAGGGGTAGCCATTGTAAAGAAGGCCTATAAAAAAAAAAAAAAAAAAGGCTATAC
>JAKSCF010000245.1 GCA_022360735.1 Clostridia bacterium | reverse complement strand
ATCATACAGTCTTTTTCATTGTTTAACACAACCGGTAGTCTGGAAGGCCCTAAAATCGCAGCAGTAATAGAATTCGTATACATAGCAATAAAATCTATTTTGTCTACAACCCTTTTCGTCGTTAAATCTGCCATTCCTATTCCAGCAGCATTACCATGTGATACATCTGTTATATCTCTGATTATAATTTTATTAACAGGTGGTGCATGGTCAAAACCTTCATAAAGATAAGAACCCGGTCTGCCTGTTACATTAGGATCCATTCCTTCGCCGCTAATATTTTTACCTATTTCATCTATTACTAAAATGTCCACCTCTTTTAGTTTAATCCTTGGCATGTTAGCTTTAGCAATTTTTAAAAGTTCTTTTTCTCTTTGGAAAATATCCTTCTTTTCAATGACCTCAATTAACATTGGATCGTCATAAGCATTTTCCACAATTGCGATACCAAAAATAATATTGCTGTTTTCCAGAATAATATTTCCGGCTTCCGGTATGATGGCTTTAAAATTATGGAAGCCTTTATCATGAAGTGTTAATGCACCTTTATGTTTTCCCAGTCCAATACAAGCCATTTTTAATAAACCACTTTCAAAATCACCTTTGTAGTCAGCATGGGGTTTGATTTTATTCATCAAAATAATGCCGTCAAGATTAAGTGCATCTGTACTAAAATGCAATTCAGTTCCATCTTTTAGGTTTCCTATAACCCTAGTATCCATTGTAGAAATAATTTCAAAATCATCTTCATTTAACCCATAAGATTTAACAATATCTTTTTGTCCTTTAGCATTTGCACCGCCATGACTTCCCATTGAAGGAATTATTATAGGAACAGCACCACATTCAACTAAAAAATCCTTCAAAGTGTAAATAATATCAAGCCAACCCTTTATTCCTCTTGAGCCTGCCGTAATACCAATTTTCTTACCTTTAAGGGTTGATTTATCCACTTTTTCAAGTTCCTTTAATACTGCCTCTTTAATAAAACCTATTTTTTCATCATTAAACTTTTGTTTAACTTTAATCATTTTAGGAAAAGAGATATCATCATATCTTTCTTCTAAATTCAGATTAACATTGACAAACATTGTTTTTCTCCATCAAATACAAAGTAGTTCAAACTGCCTTTAGTGGTTAATTTTTTTTAATCCTATCGATTGTCGCTTCGATATGCCTTCTCATTAAAAGCGTCGCCAATTCGCTGTCTTTTTCTTCAATGGCCTCTAGAATTAACTTATGATATTTTGTACCAATATCAGGACCGACTTTATAATTAATAGTCTCCTGGGATTTGAAAAGCATCGAGTTAAGAAAATCATGCACTGCAAGTATTATTGGATTTTTTGTCCCTTTTGCTATGGTTCTATGAAACTCAAAATCATACTTAAAAAAATCACCATTTTCTCTATTTGCTAACATCTTGTCGTATAAATAATGAAGTTCTTTCACATCTTCTTCAGTATGATTTTTCATAAAATCTGCCACATTACTACTTTCAAAATTTACTCTAAAATCAAGCAAATTCATTAAATCACTGTCTGTCATGGAAACGCAAAGCATTATTTTCTTCATATAATCTTCTAGATTAAGCTCTGCTACATATGTTCCAGACCCTTTGACTTTTTGAATGAGACCCATACCGGCTAGTTTTTCGCAGCTTTCTCTAACTGCTATTCTACTAACATCAAGCTGTGCAACAAGTTCATTTTCAGAAAGAATCTTGTCTCCTGCTTTCCACTCTCCTGATTGAATTTTAGTCATTATGAAATCGTATACTTTTTTACTCTGTGTCATCATTAACCTCGTTTTTTATAATTATTTTTTTTAGCCTACTCCTGCATTATTAATTGGTACATCTATTCTACCATATTTTTCAATTGTTTTTCCATTAAGCAGCCCAAGCACATCCCCTTTTAACTGGTTGATAACTTATTATACATCTTCAAAAGTTGTAATGCAAGTTGTTTTTTATCAGTTATTCGGATTCATCTTCTTTATCATCGTTGCATTCTGTATTAAATCCCTATTTTCAAGCGTTTTTTTGTTTTTTGCATCGCTTTATTTTTCAACACACGGCAAACGCCAGATTAGTGCGTTGTTAAAATCCATTTATTGATTTTGAATATTTGTATTACAACTTATCATAACAATCATTTATTTTATTAAGTTTTCGTTGAATTTTCAAATATTTAAAGCGTTTTTTATTACTTGGAAATCAATATCTTCCAACCCTAATTTCACAAAACCAGTCATACAACTTGACGAATAATCATTGACAGTAATGTTATCCCGGCTGTATAATGATTTCTTATTCTATTTTAGCAACTATTTTCCCAGCTACATGCCTTTTTTCCAGTTCTTTCAGATAATCAGGAATCTCATCTAAAGTAATGACTTTGCTGACATTCGCCTTGATCTTTCCTTCGCTGACAAGCCTTCCCATTTCCATTGCTATTGAAGCTAATTCCAGCTGTGATTTATAATCTCCATTTAAATGTGCACCTCCCAGTGCAACTTCGTGGATAGATATTGCCTTCTCATAAAATTTAATTCTATTGAAATCCGGATGTTCTACAACGGCTACAAGCTCACCGCCAAAAGCCAGCATCTCTATATCTTGAGTGGCAGTTTGTGAGTCTATAGTATTCACGATATAATCCACACCCCTTCCACAGGTCTTATCCATAATCACGTTAAAAACATTTTCCTGTCTATAGTTGATAACATAATCTGCACCTAATGCTTTAACATAATCCAGGTTGCTTTCGGAACATGTAGAAAAGACTGTTAAATCGGCTAACTTAGCCAATTGAATGGCAAAACCGCCAACGCCCCCTGCTCCGGCATGGATAAGTATGGTTTTCCCTGCATCCGGTTTTAATTTTTTTACAATCGCTTGATATGCTGTAAACCCGGCACATGGAAGAGCCGCAGCTTCTACCATATCCAGTCCCTGTGGTAAAAATTCTGCTGTATGTGCTGTGGTACATGCGTATTGTGCAAACCCGCCGTTTTCTTTTGAAAGATTACCATGATAAAATACTTCATCGCCTCTTTTGAACTTTATGACCTCTTCACCAACTGCATCTACTTCTCCTGCTACATCTAATCCCAAAACAACGGGCCGCTTCCACCCTATATTTGTCCATCCGTTTATCAGCTTGTAATCTACAGGATTTAATCCTGCAGCTTTAACCTTGACTCTTATCTCATTTTTTTCCGGCTCAGGTATTTCTCTGTTCTCTACTAAATGTAAGTCATTAAAAGACCCTGGCTTTTCTAAAATTATAGCTCTCATTTTCAATACCCTTTCTTTTATTGGTTTAGTTTCACTGCTCAACAATCTCAGGATTGTTACTCACTTAAGATGAAGGCCTTGTTAACTGTTATAAACTTCAAACGAAGCAATTTTTATGCCAGTTATATTATTTAGATCCATCATCAACCAGCATTGAAATTTTAATTTTTACTTTAACAAAGAGTTATGCTTTTGTATACATCACAATTCATTTCAATGCATATTTGCATCAAAATTAATTCATGCATCAAGTTATTCGGCTTACTATCAAACGACTCATGTTTTACATCTGCTTCTATCCCTGCATATTCGTTTTTCTTTTGTTTTTCTTTTGTTGAAATTGCTGTATACTGATCTTGGCACGGGTATTGCTAATTGAATATCATTAATTAAATAAACATACGTGTCGCTCTGCATCATTGCAGCTGAGAAAGGAGTATTTATGTCTACGCTACCAAAATCGGCTTTTGATATAACCATAAAAAAGTTAGTAAAGGTTCGGCAGATATTCCCAAATGTTCAATTAAAAAGCGTTAGGGAAAGTGTTAGAAACGGAATTTTTCAAAATAGAAATATTCAAACGGTTCAAGCCGGCCAACGTGTTGCAGTATTAGTTGGAAGTCGTGGCATTTCGAATCTGAACCATGTTGTAAAGTCCACAGTAGAATGTCTTTTAGAAGTAGGTGCCAAGCCTTTCATTGTGCCTGCTATGGGGAGTCATGGCGGCGGCATTGCCACGATGCAAAAGGAAATCGTTGAAGGATATGGCATTACAGAAAAGTATACAGGCGTACCTATTGTATCATCTATAGAAACCGTTGTTATCGGACATACACCGGAAGGCATTCCCATTCATGTAGACAAGGTGGCATCTGAAGCGGATGCAATTGTACCTATTGCACGTGTAAAAGTACACACAGATTATGATGCCCCTATAGAAAGTGGTTTATGTAAAATGCTTGCTATTGGATTAGGCAAGCACAACGGATGCTCTAGATTACATCAAGAAGGGTTTCCTCAATTTCCAAAATTAATTCCTCAAGTTGCTTCTATTATTATCCAGAAGATGAATATCGCTTTTGGAGCAGCTATAGTTGAAAATGCTCATGAAAACCTTCATTCCATCCACATTGTTCCCGGCAAGTCTTTTTTAGAAGAAGAACCTGCACTTTTAAGCTTAAGTAAAAGCCTCATGCCAAAATTGCAATTTGATGAAATCGATGTATTAATTGTGGAAAGAATGGGTAAAGACATTTCCGGTGCAGGCATGGATCCAAATATTATTGGCAGAATGTCTACCGGCAAAATACCAAACTTTAACGGGCCCCAGATTAAAAGAATTCTTTTGTTAGGCATTTCACCCAACTCACATCATAACGGCACCGGATGCGGCCTGGCGGATTTTATAACCAGGCAGGCATTTGAGCAGATTGATCTCACTTCAACTTATACCAATTGCATTGCTTCAGGCAATCCTGAAGCCGGAAAAATACCCCTAATCATAGAAAATGAAAAAGAAGGTATTTTAGCAGCCATCCAAACATGTGCTCAGATTGACCCTAACGATGCAAAAATAGTAAAAATTAAAGACACATTACATCTTATAGATATTCAGGTTTCCGAAAATCTTCTTGATTATTGCATGAACAGCAATAAGTTTGAAGTTCTCCCTTAATCAAGAGTGGGTTATATCACAAAGAGTTCGGCATGTTTTCTATGTGGCAGTCTTTGGTATATTTCACCTTTCGGATAACCAAATGCTAAAATACCGTAAACCTGCATGGCATCTTCAAGGCCAATTAATGCTCTTATTTTAGGATTTGCATTTGTAGTCCTTGTCAGATATCCTGCCCAACAAGAGCCAATTGATTTAGCATGTAAAAGCAGATCAACGTCTGTCAGAGCTATGGTTGTGTCCGTGTAGGGATTGACAACACCTTCTTTTGGCGCAATACCAAATAAGAGATGCGGTGCACCTAATGTTACAATATTGTTACCTCTTTCATATTCTGAAATAATTTCTTTGGAAATATTGGTTTCTCTTACATGCTCTAAAACCAATGACATAATTTCATCTACCTTTTTAGAGTCATGGACTAAAATCCACTGATTGGGATGTTGATTTTTTGCACTTGGAGCATAATCTGTTGCTTTCAAAACATCTTTAATTTCGTATAATGGTACGGGTTTGTCTGAAAAATTTCGAATAGAACGGTTACTGGAAATCAAATTTTTCAAATCTTCATAAACGTTTGAAGCTGGAAGCATAGATTTTTCAGTATCCTTTGGAATATCTTCAAAACAAATGGCATTGACCGGACATACGGAGGTGCAGTGCATACATAAAAGACATCTTTGCTCCTTATTTTCAATCATAAAGGGAAGGTCTTTTCTCATTTCCAACACAGTAAATGGACATACTTTAATACATAATCCACATTGAGTACATAATGTTTTATCTACTTTAATCATTTTTTATTACCTCACAATTCTTTAATAACCCAGATTATTTTTGTTACTTATAGTTTAAATGTTTTTAGAGTAATGTCCAACTAAAAATTGTTACAACCCTTTAACTTCAAAAGTGATGGCAATGCTTCCGAATTGCCATCACTCTTTTTTATATTTCACCCATTAGCTTACAATATTCTTTAAACGCTTCTTTAAGCTGGTCTCTAAACTTGGGATGAGCTATACCAATCAGAGCCTCTGCTCTTTGTTTAATCGTTTTTCCAAACAGGTTGGCAGCACCGTACTCTGTTACAATGTAGTGGACATCATTTCTGGATGTTGTAACCGGCGTTCCGTATTTAAGCACGGCTGCAATTCTTGAAACTGTGCCATTTTTAGCTGTAGAAGGTAATGTAACAATGGGTTTACCATTCTTGGCTGCTGCCGCACCTCTTAAGAAATCAAGTTGCCCGCCAACACCGCTGAACTGCTTTGGACCAATGACATCTGCAGCAACCTGTCCCATTAAATCCACTTCTATGGCCGCATTAATGGCAACCATGTTATCATTTTTAGCAATATTCCCAGCATCATTAACATAGTCCACAGGCTTCAGCTCTATCATATTATTATTATTAACATAATGATATAATTCCTTTGTACCTTGAATAAATGTTGCTACAATTTTTCTGTTATGAAGCGTCTTTCTTGCACCTGTAATAACACCAGTTTCAATAAGTGGAATGAGATTATCGGAAAACACTTCTGTATGAATGCCTAAGTCTTTTTTATCTTTTAAACACTTCAGTATTGCATTAGGGATTTTTCCTTGACCCATTTGAAGCACCGAACCATCTTCAATAAGATCTGCAATATTTTGTCCAATCTGCTCTATCACAGGATCACTGTCATCAATTTTAGCAAGTTCATATAAAGGCACATCTGCTTCTACAAACCAGTCGAACTCAGAAACATGCACCAATGTATCACCGCATGTTCTGGGCATATTAGGATTCACTAACCCAATCTTTGTTCGTGCCGTTTCAAGGCATGCTCTGGAGATATCTACAGAAATACCAAAGCAGCAGTATCCATTTGAGTCAGGAGGCGTAATGGTCGATAAAAACACATCACAATTGACATATCCTTCTCTAATGGCTCTAGGTTCTGAGGAAAAAGACATGGGCGTGAACCAGCCTCTTCCATCTTGAATACACTTCCTGTTTTT
>JAKSCF010000495.1 GCA_022360735.1 Clostridia bacterium | reverse complement strand
TCACCATCTTTAAATTCCCCTTGCTTCATTCTTTCAAATAGATCTAAATTTTCTTCTACGCTTCTATTTCTATAGGGACTTTCTTTTCCCGGTTCATTTAATGTCCCTCTATACGTCCTAATTTCATCTGCAGATAAATCACATACAAATGCTTTTCCCTTTTTTATAAGATCCAATGCACATTCATGCATTTTATCAAAATAATTGGATGCATAGTATAAGCCGTCCCATTTAAACCCAAGCCATTCTACATCTTCTTTAATAGACTCAACGTATTCTACATCTTCTTTGACCGGATTGGTATCATCAAATCTTAGATTACATTTCCCTTTATATTTTTCTGCCAGCCCAAAATTCAGACATATGGACTTAGCATGACCTATGTGTAAATAGCCATTAGGTTCTGGTGGAAATCGAGTATGAACCCTGTTTCCGTATACTTCTTGTTCCAAATCTTTATCAATAATATTTTGTATAAAATTGGAAGATATAATTTCTTTTTCCGGTTCTAATGACTTTTTTGCATCATTTGCCGCCATAATCATCCTCCTCTATGTATTTTCTAAATTATTATACCATTTAATGATATTTTGTACATAACATCTCCCTATAATTCAGTAAAAAAGTATAGTAATCATAAAAAGTTTCAAGTAAGTGAGCACACGCACTTGAAATAATAATGCAAAATTAGCATCTATTGACAGTTTGAGGCATCCAGAAATCTGGATGCCTCAATGGTGGGGGATTATAAATATTTTATAATAGGGGGTTTAAGGGGTTTGCCGTTCATAGCTATTTTACCCAAATTATTAATTTTATAACCTTTCTTTTTAAAATTTTTTCCACTTGTATGATTTTTTTCTTTATTTATACTATCTCAGATTATTAACCATAAAAAACTTTAAGAAATTCTTTAAAAATATGACTTTTTTTAAAATCTGCCTTTAAAAATTATTATTTCTTATTATATTATTTTAATTCTTTCAAATAATAATACTGATTATAAAAAATTAAGGAGGAATAAATGAATGTCAGTATTTTCATTTGATTCAGAGAATAAGCCGAAATTAGATGCTAATAATCTAAAAGTATTGGAAGATCAACTAGATTATGAAGCGACTATGAACAAAAAAGCCAATCAATATTCAGAATTCTGTAACGATCAAGAGTTGAAAAATTTATGCAAGACTCTTTCTCAACAGCATAAACAGAATTACACTGATTTACTCAATTATCTAAATTCACATCAATAAGGAGGTAGTAAAATGCAAAATAACAGTAACAACATATCATTAACAGAAAAAGAGTTAATGAGTGACCTTTTAATGACTGAAAAACATGGAACTGAAAGCTATACGGTAGGTATTACAGAATCATCGTGCTCAAATCTACGCCAAGTGCTTACAAAGTGCGAACAAAATATTTTTAATTGTCAAGAAAATGTTTTCAACGCCATGAACCAACGAGGTTGGTATAACATTAAACAATCTGACACTCAAGAAGTTCAACAAGCTAAAGATAAGTTTAATCAAATCCAAAATGAATTAACTTAATATATAAAAATGGACTTATTGATTAAGTCCATTTTTATTTTACATATTTTTTTTACCTAAAATTCACCTTATTATTTCTGAAAAGATCATTCAGATTTGGATTGAAAATTTAAAAACAGAAAAATTTAAATTAAAAACATTGCACTTGCTGCTTTAACAAAAATTTTTTTGTATTATAAAAATAATTCCATATTATTTTATGCATTTTATTATCAATGTTCAATAATATTTTTTAGTATGGTAAAATCAAAGAAAGTATTTCGAAAATTCAATCAAAAAATTATGAAAGGGTATTATTCAGATGGATATAACAGATTTAAAAATTATTGAGCTTCTTCAAAATAATGCTAGAATATCAATTTCTGAAATTAGCAAAAAAGTAAACATGTCCATTTCTGCTGTTGGTGAACGTCTTAAAAAATTAGAAAGCTCGGGCATTATTAAACAGTATACGGTTATCTTAGATTCTATCTTATTACACAAAGAATTATCTGTTATTATGAGCATCCGTCTTGAACGCCCCGAATTCACTGAAGATTTTTTAGATTTTATAAATTCTGAAAACGAAATATTAGAATGTCATTATATAACAGGAGAGTATGATTACTCTTTAAAAATTATTACCCACAGTACTATTACCTTAGAACGTATCATGAATAAAATTAAGAGTATCCCCGGCATTCAAAAAACACAGACCAACGTTATTTTATCCACACACAAAAATAATTACAGCGTTATTCCAAGTAATGAATAATATTTTTAAATTTTTTTATATATTAAGGAGGAAAGAATTTTATGATTATTGGTATTCCTAAGGAAATAAAAAACAATGAAAATAGGGTTTCGTTAACAAAAAAAAAAAAAAAAACTTTAATTTCAAGAGGTCATCATGTTATCGTAGAAACACAGGCCGGATTAGGAAGTGGTTTTGAAAATGACGAGTACTTAAAAGCCGGTGCACAAATCTATGAGGATAAAACCGAATTATTTAATGATTCTGATATGATCATCAAAGTTAAAGAGCCTCTTAAAGAAGAATATGATTTATTTAAAGATGGTCAAACTCTTTTTACTTACCTTCATTTAGCTCCAAATCCTGAATTAACCCATGCACTATTATCAAAAAATGTAACGGGTATTGCATATGAAACCATTGCACTGCCAAATGGCGCTTTACCACTTCTTGCTCCAATGAGTGAAGTAGCCGGTAGAATGTCTACTCAAATCGGTGCACATTTATTACAAAAATACAATGGAGGATTAGGCATATTGCTTGGCGGTGTACCCGGAGTAGCTCCAGCGGAAGTTGTTATTATTGGGGGAGGCGTTGTTGGTACTAATGCGGCTAAAATGGCTGTAGGACTAGGTGCACGTGTTACAATATTAGATGTCAATCCAGTACGTTTAGCTTATTTAGACGATATATTCAATGGACGTGTTACGACGCTGGCTTATAACGAATACAATTGTGCTGAGAGTGTTAAGAAGGCCAATTTATTAATTGGTGCAGTATTGGTAGCCGGTAAGAGTGCGCCAAAGACTGTTACAGAAGAAATGGTACAATCCATGCAAAAAGGCTCTGTTATCGTAGACGTTGCTATTGATCAAGGTGGTTCTATTGCAACCATCGATAGAGTAACCACTCACGATAATCCTTCTTACGAAAAGTATGATGTTATTCATTATTCTGTTGCGAATATGCCTGGAGCTGTTCCCAGAACTTCCACTTTCGCACTGGAATCTGCCACTCTTAATTATGCTTTACAGCTTGCTGAAAAAGGTATTATTACGGCATTAAAAGAAAATGAACCCCTGCTTAAGGGACTTAATACTTATCAAGGAAAAGTAACTTGTGAAGCTGTTGCAGAAAGCCTGGGATTAGACTACTATGATCCTAAAGATTTATTCGTTTAGAAGAACACGTCAATTTAAAATATAGAAGTGCTAACATCGGGTTGGGCCTTGTGCCCAACCTATGATATTTTCTATCCCTGCTTAATCAAAAATACTAATTTGCTGCTCTAGTCCTTCAGATATATTGGAAACGCTCAAACCTATGAGCCTTATTTTATCTTTGATATCCATTAATTTCATTAATTCTTCAGCTTCTTTGAATATATCCGTTGATTTATTGACGGGCACTTCTAGGGTCTTGCTTTTTGTATGGCTTGCAAATTTTGAAGTCTTAATTTTTATAGTCACTGTATAGGCATACAATTTGTTAACACGAAGAGAATAAGAAACATGTATGGCAAATGCTTTCAAATGCTCCAGCAGCTCATCTATATTATCTGTGTCCACATCCAGAGTAGTTTCTCGACCAATTGATTTGGTTTCTCTTTGAGTCATCACTTCTCTATCGTCTATGCCTCTAATCAAACCATAAAGTTCTTCTCCCTGTTTTCCAAAGAATTGAAGCATATACTCTTTTGGCCATTTCATTAAATCTTCTACTGAAAAAACACCTAAGGCGTTTAGCTTTTTTACACGCTTTTTCCCTAAGCCATATATTTTACTAATAGATAGTGGTAAAAGGATGTCAGGAATCATATCTTCTGTGATGACCATTAAACCATCGGGTTTTTTCCAGTCTGACGCAAGCTTTGCTAAGAATTTATTGTAGGAAACACCTGCAGAAACGGTTAAGCCTGTTTTATTGCTTATGTTCTGTTTAATCCCCTTAACAATAGATAGATAATCCTTTTTATGAGTCGATATATCTAAAAAAGCTTCATCAATTGAAAGGGGTTCAATGATTTTAGTATATTGATAAAGAATTTGAAATATTTGACGAGATACGTCTTTGTATCTTTTCATTCTTACAGGCAGGAAGATGCCATTGGGACATTTCTGTCTAGCCATAAATCCCGGCATGGCTGAATGGACGCCATATTTTCGTGCTTCATATGAGCATGTGGAAACCACACCTCTTTCGCCTCTGCCGCCTACAATAACCGGCTTCCCTTGAAGCTCAGGATTGTCCATCTGTTCTACAGCCGCATAGAAAGCATCCATATCCAAATGTAGTATTACTCGTTCCATACCTTAATCACCAACCTATCCCCTATATTATAATTCAAAGCTAGAAATAAAATCAAACTGATAGATTCTTTTGTTTGTGTTATGATATTAAATATAAATAAATGAAGGATGAGACAAATGAAATTTGAATATTATGGTTTATCTGTAATAAGCGATTTTGAAATACGAGTTCTAAGAGAAGACGAAAACGATATGGATTTACTGATTCCTATTAAACATCGTCCTGTCAACCTAATTTTGGGTGAGCTGCCTGATTATCTTAATAATCGATTTCAGTT
>JAKSCF010000283.1 GCA_022360735.1 Clostridia bacterium | reverse complement strand
GTGAGTTGTAAACGCTGTGAAAGTTATTGGCTCAATCGTATCTTCCTTAGGTTCCTCTTCTTTTTCTTCTGTTTTCTTGGGTTCGGTTTTCTTAGCTTCTGTTTTTTGGGGTTCACTAGTTTCTTTTGATGCTTCTTTGTCTGTGCAGCCTGCAAAAACTGCGAGAATCAACACCAGACTAAGCAACAGTACTAATAACCTTTTACTAAATTTCATATGTCTCCTCCTTTTTTGTTAAATTGACTAACGTCAAATTTATTCTTTTACAGCTCCTAGCGCAATACCTTTAACAAAGTACTTTTGCAGGAATGGATATACCGTTAAAATTGGTAATGTCGATATCATAATTATTGAGTATTGGATAGATTTAGGCGTAACCATAGCTCCTCCGCGGCCTAGCTCTCTTATTTGCTGATCAGACATCTTTGATGAACTCTGCTTTATGATTTTTACCATTTCATATTGCAGAGTTGATAATGCTTTGTTTCTGGATGCAAAGAAATATGTATCTTGCCAGGCACTCCACTGAAAAACTGCCATATAAAGGCCTACAGTCGCTATCATTGGTACTGATAAAGGTATAATTATCCTCAAAAACATACCAACGTCTCCGACTCCGTCTATTACAGAAGCTTCCTTTATTGCATCAGGGATATCTTCAATATATGATTTCATAAGTATCAAGTAATATGCTCCGACTAAGTGGGGGGCTACATATACCATGAACGTATTAAGCAAATTTAACTGCTTGTAGAGAATATATATAGGAATCAAACCTGCCTGCAGATACATAGTCAGGATAAATATCCTTGTTACTGATTTTCTTAAAACAAACTTCTTGTCACTTATTAAATATGCAAGAAATGTTGTACAAACCAGAGTTGAAAATGTGCCGACTGTAGTTCTGAGAATTGACATTACAAAGGCCCCAAACAGATTACTACTGTTATTAAAAATTACTATATATGACTGCAGCGAAAACTTTCTGGGCCAAAAATACACATTACCACTGACAGAATCAATGGGATCATTTATGGATATTACAAACACATTCCAAAACGGATAGATTGTAAAAAATGCTATAATTGCAAATATAAGAATCAACAATATATTAAACAGTTTGCTGTCGTATTTCTTATTTATCATAATATAATTCCTTTAGCTAAGAACATTGTAGTCGCCAATACGCTTTGCAAATAAGTTTGCAAAGAGAACCAAAGACACACCCACCAGAGATTGAAAAATTCCAGCGGCAGTTGCAAATGAGAATCTTCCCATTTGAAGTCCATATCTCATAATATAGGTTGACAAAACATCTGAGTTCTTGATAATTGCGCCATTTGCCAAAAGAATTGATTGTTCAAAACCTACATTTAAAACCCAGCCTGTCTGCAGGACAAGCATTATGATTATTATGTTTTTTAGACCCGGAAGTGTTACATGCCATATTCTTTTGAATCTTCCTGCACCGTCTACAAACGCCGCTTCATATAAACTTGGATTAATAGAAGACATAACAGCCAGATAAATGATTGCGCTCCAGCCCATCTCCTTCCAGATACTCATGAATGTGACAATATAGTAATACCATTTGCCTGTAAGTAGAAATCTTAACGGCTCTCTGATAACGCCAATTTTTAGCAGCAATTCGTTTAGTAGTCCGCCGTCTACTGATAATATCTCTGTAAAAATACCGATAACAACTACCCATGAAACAAAATGAGGAAGATAAGAAACAGTCTGAATCACCCGCTTATACCACAAAGTACGAATTTCGTTCAAAAAAATCGCAAATGTAATTGTGCATAATGTTCCTAATATCAGGTTCATAAAAGCAATGATCAATGTATTCTTCAATGCTCTCCAAAATCCGGGACTGGTAAATAGCTCTTCAAAAAATCTAAATCCTACAAAATCACACTCAGATAATACTCTTGCAGGCTTAAAATCATAAAATGCCCTAATCCAACCACCAACAGGGACATACATAAACACAATTACATAAATAAGGAATGGAAGAACAAGTAAAATCTTAATTTTCTGATGTTTAACTGTACGCCAAAAAACATCTCTTCTACTACCAAGATTTGCTAATTGAATCATCTGACACTCCTTTAGTTAAGGCAATGTCATCAGTATAGGGAGATTATTATACAAATGTAATGTATTTTGGGCAAGAAAATAGTCATATATGACAATTAAGCATTGTATATGCTAATAATAAAACTTAGTCCATATTTGTCCACTGTATCAACTTGTCTTGGATTTCTTTTTCTCTTTTTTGTATACCTGCCTCATCAGCAGTTCTAATCAGCTTTTGCCAATTGATTTCAAATTCTTCATCAAATTTAGAAAATATAATCTGAGGTACTATTTTCCTTCTAATGGTTTCCATCTTTTTTTCAGCCAACGCCCCTTCGCTGTCAGACGGTAAAACAAGCTTCCAGGCAAAAGGTCTTTTGCTTGGTTCCATTTCGGGAAATAGTCCCGTCAAAAGCTCTATGTTATATTCCTTTAAGATGTTTCTGGTTTCATAATCATATGTTTTTTTAAAATATT
>JAKSCF010000430.1 GCA_022360735.1 Clostridia bacterium | reverse complement strand
CAATGCCAGTTGTGCAAATTCTTGAAAATCATTTAAATGTTCTTCAATGATCTTTCTTACAACCACTAAATTTACAGCTTGATAATCATGAATCGCTATGTTTCGAAATCCTACCATGGATTTTAGCTTTAGTACAAAACCATCATCAATAACATGATTTTGATATAAAATATCAAAGGCATCTCTGCTGTTTTGAGGGATTCCCCAGCCTTTTTCAGAAATAATATACATCGCAATATCAATACAGGCTTCACAGGCTCTTTGTATATTTAAAATAATGGAATCTTGTTTTGTAAAATTATTAAGATTTTCAGGGTTATTGCCATATTCTTCTTGAATTCTTTTTGTGCATCTCTCAATGGTCTGAGCTTTGTTTATAATCACATCCATATATCTTTCCCCTTTCCTTGATCTTGTCCAGTATGCATTGTCTTTCCTCATTTAGATTTGCATATTCTTTAAAAGCTTTCATCTTAAATGCAGCACTGCTTGTTTCATTCTGGTTGAATATTTCTTTACCGGTACCGATAATTTGAGCTCTAAAAACAGTAGATGCCTTTTTTAAATCAACGATATCCACATCTCTTCCGATTCTATTTGCTATTTTCTCAGCGATCATATATAGTTCATACTCATCCATTTCTTTATCACTTAAAAATGCCACATCCATATCACTTTCTTTTTTCAGTTCGCCTTTTACCGCTGATCCAAACAATATAATTAAGTAGGGAGATATGTGCTGAATCAACTGTTCTTTAATGGTTTCAATCATATCAGTCATTACATTATTTCTCCTTTATTCATTAGTGGCTTATTTAAATACGCCCCTACTTTACAAGCTCGTAGATGGCATCGGTGTAGATTTGCGTGGCGTGGAATAGATGGTCGATGGATATGTATTCGTTTTTTTGGTGCTCAACAGATGGCTGGCCTACGAATGTAGGACCGAAAGCAACTGCATTTTTAAAAGCTCTTGCATAGGTGCCTCCACCTATAACAATGGGCTGGCTTTCCTCATCACCTGTGTGCTTCCTATAGACATCCATAAGTGTACGTACCAATGGATGATCTAATTCAAGGTATATCGGTAATTGTTCATTTTTTTTCACAATACCAAATTCAAATTCATCTGTTACGGAACGTAAACATTCATAGACCTTCTCACCCTTTAATGTTACCGGATACCTAATGTTAATGGTTAGCCCAGCTGTCTTGTTATCTACTTGTATCTGACCAACGTTAAATATTAATTTACCTGAGACATCATCTTTCAGTAAACAGCCAATGTTTTCACCATGAAGGCTGAATCCCATCTTATCGTTATAAAATTGAATGAATTCATTGATATCATCATTAGAGAGTTTAAGCGTTCCTAAAAACTTCATCAATATAGAAATAGCATTTAGACCTTTATCAGGATGTGCACCATGAGCAGAAATACCTTCAGCAGTTATTTCCATACTTTTCCCTCTTACTCGTGTTCTTATTTTGTAATCTCCCTTATTAAATTCATTGACTTTATCTAGTATTTCATTATAGTCTTTTGCCATTATAATGGCCCTGCAGGAATCGGGTACCATATTCGGCGCATTTCCTCCCGTGATGCTTTTGAGCAGCAATCCTTCTTCTGATGTTGACTTGATTTTTTTGATCAAATCAAAGATTAATATACCTTTTTCTGCATGAATAACAGGGAAATTGGCATCCGGAACAAATCCTAAATCCGGTGTTTCTTCTTTTTTCAGATAATGATGAATGCCTTCCCATTTGGAAGTTTCTTCATTAGTCCCTAATATCAGCCTTACTCTTTTATTAAATTTAACACCAGCCTCTTTTAAAGCCTTCATAGCATATAAAATAGCTGCCGCAGACCCTTTGTTATCTACAGCCCCCCGACCATAAATTTTCCCATCTACAATCTCTCCTCCATAGGGGTCTACATCCCAACCAGAGCCTTCCGGTACTACATCCAGATGTACAAGAATACCCAGAAGCTCTTTTCCTTCTCCCATTTCTATGTATCCTGCATAGTTATCTACATTCTTCACTTTAAAACCTAATTCTTCCCCTTTATTCAGTGTATACACCAACGCTTCCTGTATCCCTTCACCAAAAGGCATATCTCCTTTTGCAGGCGCATTGACACTTTTTATCCTTAACAGCTCTTGAAGCATTTCAACCATATCCTGCTTGTATAGGTCTAATGTTTCTAAATGATTCATATAATCACCCCTTTTATTATTTATGATATAAGATATATATGTTTCTAATGAATAATTAGGCTTGCTGAACGAATACGTATTATTAGCTACAAGAGATGTTTGGTATATAATTTGTAATGGAGAAATACGGTTTTAATGAAGTGTACGTGACTAACTGTTCATTCGAACACGCGTTCATGCAGCGAATCACGTCTGTGAAATTTCCAACATGTTTTGTGCTTTTAGATAGGTTTTTTTGTCTCATCTTGAAT
>JAKSCF010000523.1 GCA_022360735.1 Clostridia bacterium | reverse complement strand
TTAAACTTTTGGCGATTTGATTATCTGGGTGCCCTTTAATAAACTTATCAACTATAACTCTTTTTTGACGGACAGGTAAACCTTTTAAAATTTCACAAAGAAATAGATTGTCTTGGTTATTGTTATACAGAGGGGTTTCTATCTTATCATTTAATTCAACCAATATTACTTTTTCATTAAAGTGATTGATACGTAGCTTTAAAAGGTCTGTTTTTTTATTCTTCAAAGAAGAATATAGATACTTTACAAGTACCGCTTCATTTTTGTTTAGCTTTTTTAAATTAATTTTGTTTATAATTTCAATAAAAGATATGATTAAATCTGTTTCAGCTTCTTCATAGTTAAGCTGCCTTTTAAATTTTTGAATAGCTGGTTTAAACCTAAGTATAAAAACCCCCTTATACTATAAAGACGAAAAAAGATGTTATTTGTAAACTGGTCTAAATAAAAAAAACAAATTATCCAAATAATAGATAATTTGTTTTTCTAAACAAGCCAACAACAAAATTGATAAATGAGATTAATATGGTAAGCTAAAACATAGATATATAATCAATTCATATGATTTGTACCTAATTCTTATCTTTCAACGATCCAATCAAACTCATCTTTAACTTTACCTGTTTGAATCCCTGTTATGGTATCGTAGAGTTTTTGTGATAAAGTGCCTATCTCATTATTGTTTATGGTAATCGCTTTATCTTTCCAGCTGAGTTCTCCTACAGGAGAGATAACGGCTGCTGTTCCGGTTGCGAAAACTTCTTCTAGTTTACCTGCGGTATGTGCATCGTAAACTTCTTGAATGGTCAGCCTTTTTTCACTTACTTTCATTCCCCAATGCTTGAGCAAATGGATCACAGAGTCTCTGGTAATACCGGGGAGAATAGAACCTGTCAGTGGAGATGTAATAATTTCTCCATCAATCTTAAAGAAAGCATTGGAGGTTCCAATCTCTTCTACATATTTTCTTTCAACACCATCCAGCCATAATACTTGATGATAGCCTTTTGATTGTGCTTTTTCTTGAGCTTTTAAACTGGCAGCATAATTGCCCCCCACTTTTGCAAAACCTGTTCCACCTGCCACTGCACGAACATATTCATCTTCAACAAATATCTTAGTTGGTTCAAGCCCTCCCTTGTAATAAGCGCCTACAGGAGAAAGAATAATAAATAATTTATAGGTACTGGAGGGGCGTAATCCTAAATAAGGATCTGTTGCTATTATGAAAGGTCGAATATAAAGGGAAGTACCTTCAGCTTCCGGTATCCAGTCTTGGTCAATTCTGACAATTGTTTTTATAGCTTCTAACATTAGTGATTCATCTATTTGCGGCATACACATTCTTAAATTAGTAGCATTGGTTCTTTGTACATTTTTCTCAGGTCTAAAAAGAGTATTCTTTCCCCCATCTGTTTTATATGCTTTTAATCCTTCGAACATTTCCTGACCGTAATGAAATACCATAGAAGATGGGTTTAAGCATATAGGGGCATAGGGAACAACTTTTCCATCATGCCAGCCTTTATCAGGGGCGTAACTCATTTCAAACATATGATCAGTAAAAAAAGTTCCAAAGCCTAAATTGTTTTGATCAGGCTTCTTTTTGGGATGAGTCGTCTTTGTAATAGAAAATTGATTATTCATACTAACCACTCCTTTTTATACAATTTAATATTATCATTAATAATTAAGGCGGCCGTAAGGCCGCCGATACATAAACCCTAAATTAGCCCAGCACCTTCTTTTAGTGCCTGTAAATTTACTGGAATGACTTCTTTTTTATTTTCTCCAAACATTTTTTTAACAACAGCTCCTAAAGAGTCAAGTGAGACTACTTTAGTCTTTTCTATAACAGCACCTAACATCACCATATTAACAACCTTCGTATTTTTTAATTTTATGGCGATATCATTGGCTTTAAGATAATAACCTAAAATATCATCTCTACTTGGAGGAACATCAATTAAAGAGCTATTGACAAACAGATGGCCATTTTTTTCTAAAAAACTTTCAAATTTAGTTAGTGAAGGTAAATTCATAGCGATGACATCGGTAGCTTTTTGAATAATAGGAGAGCTAATGGGTTTATGGGAAACGATAACGTGACAGTTGGCTGTGCCGCCGCGCATTTCAGGGCCATAAGAGGGAAGCCATGTTACTTCTTTGCCTTCCAGCATACCTGCGTAGGCCAGCATCATACCCATAGACATAACGCCTTGACCGCCAAAGCCTGACATAATAAATCGATGCATACTACTTAACCTCCTTTGGTGTTTTATAATTTCCTAAAGGATAGTAAGGAATCATATTTTCCCTAAGCCATAATAACGAATCCTTAGGGGTCATACCCCAATTAGTGGGACAAGTGGACAAGACTTCAACAAGAGCAAATCCTAAACCAAGCTGTTGAATTTCAAAAGCCTTTTTGATTGCTTTTTTAGCTTTTCTGATGTTTGCAGGGCTGTCTACCGAAACTCTTTCTGCATATACCGTACCATCAATCGTTGAAAGCAATTCGCATACCTTTAATGGTAATCCACAATGATTCGGGTCTCTACCATAGGGTGCAGTAGTAGCTTTTTGTCCTACTAGAGTAGTAGGTGCCATTTGACCGCCTGTCATACCATAAATAGCATTGTTGACGAAAATGGTTGTGAATTTCTCACCTCTATGAGCAGCGTGCACAATCTCGGCAGTTCCGATTGAAGCTAAGTCTCCATCACCTTGATAGGTAAACACAGTACTATCGGGATTAACTCTTTTTAAACCTGTAGCAACTGCAGGTGCACGTCCGTGAGCAGCTTCACACATATCAAAATCCAGATATCTATGAGCTAATATACTACAGCCAATAGGCGATACGCCGATAACATCTCCCAATAAATTGAGTTCTTCCAACGTTTCTGCAATGAGTCGATGTATGATACCGTGGGTACATCCGGGGCAGTAATGTTGCTCTGCATTTGTCAACCCTTTGGTCCTTTCAAAAACTACAGTCATTTTTTAGCACCTCCCAGCATTTCTTTCACTTTATCTACAACTTCCTCCGGTGAAGGAACATTTCCGCCTGTTCGAGAACAAACGTCAACTGGGAACCTTCCTTTT
>JAKSCF010000483.1 GCA_022360735.1 Clostridia bacterium | reverse complement strand
TTTTTCAAGCTCATCTTCTATACTTTTTAATGGATTACAAAAAAGATTAGGGTTTGATTTTAATAATGCAATAGGTCCTTTTATATCCAATATATTAAAATTTGTGATTATTTCTTTAGCTTTTGTCTTAATTATTAGTGAGCTGGGTTATGATATTTCAGGTTTTATTGCGGGACTTGGATTAAGTGGACTGGCATTTGCTTTAGCTGCACAAGAGACTGCAAGCAGTATATTCGGCGGAATTGTGATTTTGCTGGACAAGCCTTTTGCCATTGGAGATTGGATACAAACACCTAGTGTTGAAGGTGTAGTAGAAGATATTACTTTGAGAAGTACACGTATAAGAACTTTTGCTAATGCACAATCTGTGATGCCAAATGCTACATTAGCAAAAGAACCCATTACCAATTGGTCCAGAATGGGAAAAAGAAGAATTACATTTAAAATTGGTGTCACTTATTCTACAAAAAGAGAAAAAATTCAAACCTGTATAGAACAAATAAGAGAAATGCTTCTAAAACATGAAGATGTTCATAAAGAAACGGTCTTTGTGTATTTTGATGAATTTAACGATAGCAGTTTAGATATTTTCTTATATTTCTTTACCATCACGACTAATTGGCAACAATTTTTAGAAGTAAAAGAAGATATCAATTATAGAATAATGGACATTTTAGAAAAAGAAAATGTTAATTTTGCTTTTCCCAGTAGAAGTATATATATTGAGGAAAAAGAAAAGTAGGTATGAAGGATGTATACATTAGATGAACTTAAACAATACGTAAGACATTGTAATAAATGTCCGCTTTGCAAAGAAAGAAATAACGTTGTTTTTGGTCAGGGTAATGAATCCGCTGATATCCTTTTTATTGGGGAAGGACCAGGATATCATGAGGATATGCAGGGTATTGCTTTTGTAGGCCCTGCAGGTAAGCTTTTAACTAAGGCTCTTGAGCAAATTAATATCACAAGAGATGATGTATATATTGCAAATATTGTAAAATGCAGACCGCCAAATAATAGAAATCCCCTCAAAGAAGAAATGAATGCATGCATTGAATATTTAAGATATCAAGTTAAGCTTATTAAACCAAAGATCATTGTATGTTTAGGTTCGATTGCATCAAAAAATATTATAGATGAAGATTTTAAAATTACCAAAGAAAGAGGCAGATGGATATTAAAAAAAGATATATGGATTCTGCCAACCTTTCATCCTGCAGCGGTTTTAAGAGATGTTAACAAAGAAAAATCTTTTTTTGATGATTTTGAAGAAATAAAATCCAAATATGAAGGAATGAAAGCCTGTGGAGGCGCATGATATGGACGCATTAAAGGATATTAGAAAAATAATTAATGAATGTGATAAAAAGATTATAGAGAATTTATCTTTACGTTTTAGTGCTGTAGAAAAGGTAACTGAAATAAAAAAACGAGAAAAATTACCTATTTTTGATTCCAAAAGAGAAAAAGAAATCATTCAAAGTATTATGAATAAAGAAATGAGCCAGGCCTCTTATGCAGCAGAAATATATGAGCAAATATTAAAAATTAGTAGAAAATTTCAGGCTCAAAATCTTCTTCCAAAAAAAATATTTCTTATAGGCTTTATGGGATCAGGTAAATCCACGATAGGAAAACAATTATCGGATATTACAGGATTTCAATGGGTAGACACAGATTCAATTATAGAAGAAAAAATGGAAATGAAGATCAGTAAAATTTTTAGTAAAAAAGGAGAAAAATTCTTTAGAAAAATCGAAGCACAAGTGCTTCAAAACATTGAGGATGAAGAAAACCAAATTATTTCATGCGGTGGAGGCATTATCTTAAAAGAAGAAAACAGAAAATTTTTAAAAGAAAAAGGAAAAATTGTTTTTTTGCATGGTGATATAAAAACCATGTTGGATAGAATAGAGTATGATGATAATAGACCGGTGTTATTTTCTGCTCTTAGAGACAATAGTGATAAAAAATATGAGGCTTTTAAAGATATCTTAGATAAAAGAATGCCTTTATATTTAGAAGCGGCTGATGTTACCATAGAAATAGAAAAAAAACATCCGGAAGAGATTGCTAAAGAAATAATAAATGAATTAATATAGATTCAGATGGTTTGAAGTGAAAGAATATATATCTCTAAAATAAGAAAGCAGCAAGTATTTCCTGATAGTGTTGAAATTGAATAATATTCAACGCTCAGAGTAAATGGTTGCTATTTTTTTAAAAACAAATTGACCACTGGTCAAAAAAACGATATAATCAATTTGACCGTTGGTCAAAAGGAGGATGGGTTTGAAAAAGCAAAATAAGAAAATAAAAGAACCTAGAAAAGAGATATTAAAAATATCACAACAACTCTTTAATACAAAAGGATTTGAACAAACATCTATCAACGAAATTATGAGAAATGTGGGAATGGCAAAAGGAGGTTTTTATTACTATTTTGAATCAAAAGATGAAATATTGGACGAGCTGGTAAACAGGTACATAGATAGTAAAATATCAAAGGTACAATCCATAATAGAAGATAATAATCATAATGCACTTGTAAAACTAAAACTTATGTTTATTGCGGAATTCGAACATGATATTCAATACAATCAACCTGACAACCATTTGCATGATATCAAGAACGTAGATATGCATCAAAGGATATTAGTAAAAATGGTTAAAAAATATGCACCTGTTATTAATCAGGTTGTTTTACAAGGGATAGAGGAAAGTATATTTAAAGTAGAATACCCTCTTGAAGCATCTGAATTTTTAGTAGCAGGATTTCATTTTCTTTGTGATTTAGGCATTTTTTCTTGGAATAAGGATGAATATACTAGAAAAGTCAAAGCAACAGAAGAGATAATAGAAAAAACCTTAGGTATAGAAAAGGGAAGCATGGCTTTTTTATCTTCTATGCTGACAAAAAAAGAACTTAAAAAAGAAGTTTTTTAAGTTTATCGTCAATTAATTTGAAAGGGAGTATTTTAAAATGCAAGAAAAAGCTTATGAAAATAATATTTCATTTATTAAAAAAAATAACTGTATTGGAAAAGTCTCATTTATCATGACACCTTTATTTTTCTTTTTGTCTGAAATTTTTCATCCAAGAAGTGAAACGGATACAGTAAAGGAATTAATGGCTGTCGCCAATAATTATACAGTGTGGTATTTTGCACATATATTTGCCTTAATTGCAATTGTTTTTTTGCCCTTTGTATTATTGAACTTGATGCACTATATAGATAATAGAAATATATCCATGGGTCATATGGGCTATATTTTTTCTATTATAGGCGTCATTGGCGTATCCGGTTATACAGCTTTTGACTTAATGGTTTGGCAAATTGGCATAAATCCAAATCAGGAAGTCATGGTTAACTTATATGATCAAATTACCCAGTCATTAGGTTTTTCACTGCCCTTCCTGATAATAGGGCCGCTTTTACTTGTAATAGGTATAACGATTATTTCTATAGCATTATATCGATCTAAAATAATAAAAACTTGGAAATCGATATTGATAATGATAGGGATATTTTTATATGGACTGGCAGGTCCATTGGTACCTATAGATAATGGACATTTAATTGTTATTTTTGGGGCAGGATTAATGCTTATAGGTTTAGGAAGTATTATTTTTGAATAGAGTAAAATAAAAAAAGTGGTTCTTCTATTGTAGACCACTTTTTATTTATACGAATATAAGTCATTATAATGAATCAGCTTATGTAAAAATACTTTTCCATAACCTCATAATAAATTATTGTTTTTCTTTTAATAAATCATTCAAAGTGTTAGAAATAATATTATATACGGTTTCTGACAGGTTATTGGCTTCTTCTTTGGATAAATTTTTTGTTTCAATGGGTTTATGAATAATAAAATCTACAGATGCTGATTGTATTCTATTATTTTCCTCAAGTATTTTATAAGATCCATTAAGGGTTATTGGAACAACAGGAACTTTTGATTTTGTTGCAAGTCTTAGACTGCCTTTTTTAAACTCAGACATTTTAGAGCTTTTGCTTCTTGTTCCTTCTGGAAAAATGACCAATGAATATCCTGTTTTTAAAAGGTCAATACCTTCTTGAATGGCTTTAAGAGACTGCCTGGCATCACCCCGGTCAATATATACGCTTTTAATGATCGCTATCCATTTATTAAAAAGCGGTATTTTACTAAGGTCCGACTTGGCAATAAAGCCGAATTGCTTATCTAATGCTGCGAAATATATAGGAATATCAAAATTACTTTGGTGATTGCTAACAAATAGAACAGGACCTGATGGAATATTTTCTAGTCCTTTAATATTCAATTTGACCTTTGCCATTTTGAGCAATACATTTCCCCATTTAAAAGTTATATTTCTAATAGCTTCAATATGTTTTTCTTTATCTCCTTGAAGCTCTAATTTTTTAATTTTAAAATAATGTGGGATTATTCTAAATAAGTATAAATAAAAGAATATACCATAACCTATTGTTTTTATCATAATAAACACTCCAATCTTGTCGCTTGATGTAGGTTTCATTAAGCCAAACTTCGTTAAAAAATAGCACATTTATCATATCATAAATAAAAAATTGTTGCAAAAATATAGAGCGTTTAAATACAATAGCTATATAATATACCAAACATCTCTTTAAGTTAATAATATGTATTCGTTCAACAACCCAAATTATATATTTACTGTGATTATAAGAATGCACAGCTAAATGTCTGATAAAAGTGTAATACGCCAAAAAATAGAAAGGTGATAAAAAGCAAATGAAAAAACAATTGTTAATGGAATTAAAAAGTAAGTGCCAAGCTTTAAGTCAAGAAGACATGGTTTTTGGAGATGGAGATGATCAAGCAAAAATCGTGCTGGTTGGAGAAGCACCCGGTGCTAAAGAAATTGAACTGAAAAAACCTTTTGTCGGTCAAGCAGGAAGAAATTTGGAAGAGTTTATAAAAATATTAGAGATTAAGAGAGAAGATTTATATATCACCAATACGGTTAAGATAAGACCATTTAAAGTAAGTGAAAAAACAGGGAGAAAATCCAATAGACCACCCAATAGAAAAGAAATTGAAAAATATATTCCCATTCTTTTTGAAGAAATTCAAATTATACAACCCAATTTAGTTGTTACTTTAGGCAATCATGCATTGAAAGCATTAAGTGATGACAAAAAAATAACTATTGGTGAAGTACATGGAAGCCTTATAAAAACGCAAAAAGGATTTGTGTTATTCCCATTATATCACCCAGCATCTATTATCTATAACCGAAGTCTAAAAGAAGTGTATCTTAATGATCTATACAAATTGAAAGAACATCTCCTTTAGTTAATAAAATGTATTCGTTCAAACAAATAAAAAAAGAAGCATAGATACCGTACATAAAAAATGTTATAATCTTCATAATTAAAAAAAGGAGTGCTTGGAAATGGTTGTAAAAAGTGATATAGAAATTGCTCAAATGGCTGATAAAAAAATCATTAACCACATTGCGGATCATCTTGGAATAGAGGAAAAATACATAGAAAACTATGGAAGATATAAAGCAAAAATTGATTATAATTTATTGAAAGAAATGTCAGATCAAAAGAATGGAAAGTTAATATTGGTTACGGCTATTAACCCAACACCTGCCGGAGAAGGTAAAACAACTACAACAGTAGGATTAGGAGACGCTTTAAGCTCTTTAGGCAATAATACAGTGATTGCATTAAGAGAGCCTTCTTTAGGGCCGGTTTTTGGGGTTAAAGGAGGAGCAGCCGGGGGCGGTTATGCTCAAGTTGTTCCTATGGAAGATATTAATTTACATTTCACAGGTGATCTTCATGCTATAGGTGCAGCGAATAATTTAATTGCTGCAATGCTTGATAATCATATACACCAAGGAAATGAGCTTAATATTGATGTGAGAAAGATTACATGGAAAAGAGCCGTAGACATGAATGATAGACAGTTAAGGGTTATGGTGAATGGTCTTGGTGGAAAAGCAAATGGTACACCAAGAGAAGATGGCTTTGATATTACGGTTGCGTCAGAAATTATGGCAGTATTGTGTTTGTCAGAAGACTTAGATGACTTAAAAGATAGACTTTCAAAAATAGTTGTTGCTTATAACCATGAAGGTCAACCAGTTTCGGTTGGTAATTTAAATGCTCAAGGTGCTGCTGCGGCATTACTTAAAGATGCTTTAAAGCCTAACTTGGTTCAGACTTTAGAACATACGCCAACTTTTATACATGGAGGACCTTTTGCCAATATTGCTCATGGGTGCAATAGTGTTATGGCTACGAAAATGGCTTTAAAAATTGGGGATTATGTTGTAACAGAGGCAGGTTTTGGCGCAGATCTGGGTGCAGAAAAATTTATAGATATTAAATGCAGATTAAGTGGACTCAGACCGGATGCGGTAGTTATTGTAGCAACGGTCAGAGCTTTAAAGCACCATGGAGGTGCTGCAAAAGTGAAACTGGGAGAAGAAAATATTGAAGCTTTAGAAAAAGGTATTCCCAATCTATTAAAGCATGTAGAAAACATTACTCAAAACTTTGGATTACCAGCAGTCGTTGCCATCAACCGTTTTCCTACAGATACAGAAAAAGAATTAAAATTTATTGAAGATAAGTGTAACACTTTAGGCGTCAATGCTGTATTATCTGAAGTATGGGCTAAAGGCAGCTTAGGAGGGCAGCAGCTTGCAAAGAAAGTGAAGCAATTAATTGAAGAAGAGAGCAGGTTCCAATTTACATATGAATCTGATTTATCAATAAAGGAAAAAATTATAGCTATTGCACAAAAAATATATGGTGCGGATGGTGTTGATTTTGCCGGCAGTGCCTTAAAGGAAATAGATGAGCTGGAAAGCCTAGGGTTTGGAAATCTTCCTATATGCATGGCCAAAACCCAATATTCATTGTCAGATGATGCTAATAAACTAGGCCGACCGGAAGGTTTTACAATTTCCATTAGAAATGTAAAAGTTTCTGCAGGAGCAGGGTTCATTGTGGCTTTGACCGGTAATATTATGACCATGCCGGGATTACCTAAAAAACCTTCAGCCGAATTAATTGATGTAGATAATTCAGGTAAAATCAGCGGATTATTTTAATAATGAAAGATATGCAGGGGGGCTCCACGTGCTCACCGGAGTTACAAAATCTCAGGAGGTAAGATGATGTTAGATAAAACGGGTTATACTTTTATAGAAGAGCTTGCTTCTAAAGCGCCTGTTCCCGGGGGAGGAAGTTCTTGTGCGTACGTTGGCAGTTTAGGAACAGCTCTTGGAAGCATGGTTTGTCATTTAACGTTAGGTAAGAAAAAGTATGCAGATGTTCAGGATGACATCCAAAGGATCATTCTAAAAACTCAAGATTTGATAAATAAGCTCAATAATCTTGTAGATGAAGATATGAAGGTTTTTTTACCACTTTCAAAAGCTTATGGTATGCCTTCAAGCACCGAGGAAGAAAAAGCATTAAAGGAACAATGCCTGCAGGAAGCATTGGTTGAAGCCGTAATTGTGCCATTGGAAATTGCTAGGTGTTGTGCAGAAGCCATTGAGCTTCATGATGAACTGGAGCACAAAGGGTCTAAAATTGCAATTAGTGATGTTGGCGTAGGTGTTTTGTTTTGTAAGGCAGCCTTGCAAGGGGCAAAGCTGAATATTTTAATTAATACAGGTATAATGATGGATAGTATTCTAAGAGATTGTGTATTATCGGAAATTGAAGAGCTTATAAATGACTACATACCAAAAGCAGATAGCATTTATAAACGAGTAGAAGAAAAATTAAATCAACAAAATAAAAGCTACTGATTTTAAGGTTTATAGTCGTAAATTGTAGTGTCGGGTCACCGTGCCCGACTCATTATTGCTGTGTTCCTATATAGGATACCAACTTAGTAAAAGAAAGAGGATACAAATGAAAAGAGTACTAAAGGGAAAGCCGGTAGTAGAGGCTTTAAAGGAACAAATAAAAGAGAAAGTAGAATTTTATAATAAAAAAAATATTTTTCCAACAATAGGTATTATTCGAGTAGGCAATAGAGAGGATGACTTAGCTTACGAAAGAAGAGTTATTAAAAATTGCGAACAATTAGGGATAAAAGCACATGTTTTTGAAATGAATGAGAATATTTCTATGAATGATTTTGCAGAAGAAGTGAAAAATATTGATGAAAACAAAAATATTCATGGAATTTTATTGTTTAGACCCCTACCGGAACAATTAGATATTAAAGTGGTTCAAGAATTAATTCGGCCGGAAAAAGATATTGATTGTATGCATCCTGAAAATCTTCGAAAAGTATTTGAAGGTGAAGAAGATGGTCACTATCCGTGTACGCCGGAGGCTGTGGTAGAAATTTTAAAGTATTACGATATTCCTATGAAAGGTTCCAATATTGCGATTGTAAATAGAAGTATGGTATTAGGAAAGCCACTTTCTATGATGTTGATTAATGAAAATGCTACAGTAACGATTTGCCATTCAAAAACAGTCAATATTTCAAACATTACTAAGAAAGCAAATATCGTTATTACGGGTATAGGACGGCCGAATTTCTTTACGCCGGAGTATTTTTCAAAAGATAGCATTGTTATTGATGTAGGGATTAACTATTTTAATGATAAAATGTGCGGCGATGTGGATTATGAAAAGGTAGAAAATAGTGTACAAGCCATTACGCCTGTCCCTGGAGGCGTTGGAACAGTGACATCAACCATTTTACTAAAACATGTTATGGATGCACTTGAACTATTAGAGAATTAATCAAAAGTATTAATTTTTCAAGTAAAATAAGGTTTTTTTCTTTTTTACTTGAAAATACTATGGGTTATGATATAATTATACGGCATATGTATGCTCTCTGCTCTGTGTATATACAGAGCCATTAGTCCATAGGGAGGTGAAACGAATGAAAAAATACGAACTTTTGTTTATTGTTGATTCTGTATTAGAAGATGACAAAAAAGAAGCTGCAGTAGAAATGGTTAAGGAAACAATTTCTGCTGACGGTGAAGTTGAAAACGTGGATGTATGGGGAAACAAAAAATTAGCGTACCCAATTAATAAGAAAAATGAAGGTTATTATGTATTAATAAACTTTAAAGCATCCAAAGATCTTCCAAAAGAATTAAACAGAAAACTTAGAATTTCTGACAGTATTTTGAGATATCTAATCGTTGACAAAGAAGAAAAAAAATAAAGGGTGGAGGATTAGATGAATAGTGTAATATTAATTGGTAGATTGACAAAAGATCCTGAACTTAGATATATAGCAGAAAGCGGTAAGGCAGTTGCTACATTTACGCTTGCTGTAAACAGACCGTTTTCAAAAGAGGATAAGGCTGATTTTTTCAGAGTAGTTGTTTTTGGTAAATCTGCTGAAAATTGTGCTAACTTCATTACAAAAGGAAGACTAGTTGGTGTTCAGGGGAGGTTACAAAACAATAACTACGAAACTCAGGCTGGTGAAAAACGATATACAACAGAAATTATTGCAGATCGGGTAGAATTTTTGGAATCAAGAAATGCACAAGCACAACGTAGTGAGCAACGAAATAATTCACCAAGTCCAAATTCTGGTTTACCAGAAGGTTTTCAAGCATTAGATGACGATGATGATGAAATACCTTTCTAGATAGATCAAGAAATCTGTGAGCAAGGAGGGAAATATCATGAAAAGACGTATGAGAAAAAAGAAAGTATGTCAGTTCTGTGTTGAAAAGACAGATGCTATAGATTATAAAGACATAGATAAATTAAAGAGATTTATAACAGATAGAGGTAAGATTTTACCTAAGAGAATAACTGGAACTTGTGCAGTACATCAAAGAGAATTAACCAGATCCATTAAGAAGGCAAGAATGGTTGCTTTACTGCCTTTTACTCAAGATTAATCATAAAAGAAGCGATTTTTCGCTTCTTTTTAATCATTTAAGACAAATATAACGGGAACAGGTTGACAAATTTTAAATCCATGAGGAGTGGTATCTTGAATATTAATAAAAACACAAAAGGACTTGTTGAAGCAGCTGTTTTAACAGCTGTTATATGTGTTTTAGCGATAGCTGGTATGTATATTCCATTACTTGGTATGGTGTTATTTATCGTACCTACACCCCTAATAATTTTAGGAAAGAAATATGGTGTTAAGTATTCTTTCTTGTCATTGGTTGCTTCATCTTTAGTTATAATGAGTTTTTCAAGCCCTGCTATAGCTTTATTTGTTGTTGCATTTCCTGGGGTAATGGCAGTTGTTATTGGAATATTTATGCATAAGAAACGTAAACATGCTGTTGTTATTGCGGCAGGAACGATTACTAGTATTATTGCAACCGTTTTATCTATTTCCTTGGCAACGCAATTAATGGGCATATCATTTGTAGAAAATATACAGGAAATGCTTAAGCAGTCAGCTGATATTCAAGAGTATATGTTTTCTTTAACCAATGCGGACAAAGAGACCATAGAAAAATCAAATAAAATGATGAATGAAATGCAGGAATTAGTTTTATTTATGATTCCTTCAGCCATTATTGTTTCAGCTTTTATATCCAGTGTCATCAATTACTTTTTATCACTTTCTATTTTAAGAAGAACAGGCTATTCAATAGAACCTGTAACACCTTTTAAATATTTTCGTTTATCAAGAAATACCATGAATGGGCTGTTGGTTATTATGGTACTGTCTTTAATTGTTGTTCAGTTAAATATTGTTGATCAAGATACTTTAATGGCCAATTTATTTTTTCTTTATCAGCTTGTTTTTATTATTCAAGGCTTAGCGGTATTGGTTTATTACTTATCTTATTATAAAATCAATAAAATCTTTATGGTTTTGATTGGTGTTTTTCTGGCAATGAGTAGAGTAGGTATGAATTTGTTATTTGTTGTAGGCATTATAGATATGTTTTTAGATTTAAGAAAATATAAAAGTGAAAATGAATCAAATTATTAAATCATATGATATAATGACTATAGTTAATATAAGGTGGGAGTAATATGAGAAATAAAGTGTTAAAAGGGATACTTATGCCCAATACAAGAATCTATTTATGGACTTTGGCAGTATTCGTGGTTATCATTGCATTTTATAATTATCCTCTAGGTATAGTGGCGACATTACTTCTTTTGTATATGATTTTTTATAATTGGAAAATTGAACATGATAGAAAAAGATTGTGGACAGAGTACATTGAAAATATAACTGAAGAAATGGATGCTACATCCAGACAAGCATTGATTAATTTACCCATACCACTAACGGTTATTGAAATTGATGGAACTGTTATTTGGTATAATTCAAAATTTGTAGAAGCAGCCAATCAAAAGGATTTACTTAATAAAAATATTGAAGAGATTGTTCAAGGTCTCAAAGTAAAAGATTTTATTGGCAATGAAGACCAAGATCGTCAGATACAGGTAGTTCTTCAAGATAAGATTTATAAAATCACCTATAATGTTGTTAAAAATACTGAAAGCAATAATTATAGTATCGTATTGTATTGGTATGAAATTACGAATTATGAAAACTTAAAAAATTTATATAATGACGAAAAAGCCATAGTGGGTTATATTCATATTGACAACTATGATGATGTCATTCAAAGCTCTTCAGCAGAGAAGCAGCCTTTATTAGCAGCAGAAATAGATAAGACCATTCGGCTATGGGCATCACGATTAAATGGATGCATAACCAAATATGATGATGATAAATATAGTATTGTTTTTGAAAACAAACATTTAGAAAAATTAGAAACTAAAAAATTTATGATTTTAGATGAAATAAGAGAGTTAGAAACCGATTCTGATTTTCCGGCTACCCTTAGTATTGGGTTAGGTGTAG
>JAKSCF010000434.1 GCA_022360735.1 Clostridia bacterium | reverse complement strand
CTGGTAGTCCATAAACATGGTCGTCAGCTCATCGTATTCGCCGCTTAGAAGCATTTTTCTTGCTTTTGAGTATAGTTTTTCTTTGGAATACTCGGCTTCAAGTGCTTGAGTTTTGTCTTGAAGTTCTTTGTCGAGTAATTGTTTTTTATGCTCAAATTCTGAATCAGCAATACTTTTTTGATTTTCAATATATTCTTCATAATCTGCAAGAGATTCTTCGAGTGCTTCTATTTTAAGGTTTTTATTTCTGTCTGCAATGAATTCATCAATCTCTTCTTGTTTTTCTGCGAATTCGTTTTCCAATTCCGCTTTTTCTATTAAGGCTGCTCTGGCTGATTCGTTATCACCGGTGACAAGAGATAATTCATTGATTTTCTTCTGAATTTCATTAAGCTCTTCTTGCTTTTCTGCTAGGCTCTTATCAAAGTCTTCTTTGTCGGAAGCTTCGTTTAAAGCATTTATTTGTGATTGTATGTGTTTTTTATAGTTATCTAAATCTTTATCATATTCTTTTTGTTTTTTATCATGGTGTTTTTCAAGCATTTCAAGCTCATCATCATGTTCTTTTTGTATGGCTTTTAGCTTTTCTTCACTTTCACGTTCATATATTACAACAATTTTACTTTCTGCATCGGCTATGGTTTTTACATGTTCTCTTTTAAGATTTTTTATCTCTTCATTAATATTTTTCATTTCAGATAAATTCTCTTTTTGAGCTGAACTAATATTCCACCACTTTTCAGATGTTTTTTGTAATGCAGGAATCAGCTCATTCAGCCGGTCTCGTTGTTCCTTTGTAACTTCAATACTTCTCATCTCTTCATAAGTCATTTGCGCAATGGCTTCTTTATTTAATCCTAGTATTTGTGCTGCTTCTTCTCTGCGTTCATTATTTAGTAAATGAAGAGCATCTTTTTGCTTTTCATAGATATTATTGAGGTTCTCTAACATAGGAATTCTGTCTTGACCCTCTAGCTGGGATAATTTTTCTTTCAATACATCCGCTTCATGTTCTAAATCTTCAAATGTATTCTTAAATGGTTCATATTTTTTATCTAGATCTATAGGTTTTGTATGTGTAATTTGAGGAACATAATGGCTATATTCTTCCTTTTCTTCATATTCTTCATTTTGTGCTTTCTCTGCTTGGGCTTTTTGTGTATGGTATATTTCCATTTCTATATATTTTTTCTTAAAGCTATAATCATCAATTATTTTCTTGGAATCTTTTAACTCCTTCTCAATTTCATTTTGTCTATATCTTTCCCATCCTGTAAAAGGTGCTTTTTTTAATCCTTCTAATTCTTTTTCTAGTCGAGCTTTTTTAGCAATGGCTTCAGTGTATCCCATAGCATTTGCCAGATCAGTTAATGCATTCCGAACATTGTCGATTGATTCGGTATCCAGATTTGTTCGGAACTCTTCCATGGATTCTTTTAAATTGTCTGAAGCTATTTTAGTCTGTTCAATTCTTAATTTGTTTTGCTCTAACTTATCGTTATATTCTTTTATTCCTTTTATTAGAGCAAATACTGCCATAGATGCTCCAAATGTAAGACCCGCCTTTAGTGCACTTGTTGCCAGAGTCGCAGCTCGTGCCTTTACAGACAAAGCTGTCATTTGAATACCGACTCTTTGTATAGAAGATACTAATGTAGAAAAAAAGCTAGAAATCTTTGTTCCATTTAACATGACAAACTTTGTAATTAATGCTGAAACTGCAACATCTAACGCCCCTATACCGTTAGCACCTTCGACTACCATGGCAGTAAATGTATCAGCATTTATTCCAGAAGATGCAAAATTAACCATATGTTTATTGAGTGTGTTTAGCAGTACAGTATTTTTATTTAAGCTGTTTTGTGCTTCATTTTCAATGGATTTATATGCATTACCACTTGTCTGACCAATGTTTTCAATTATTGGACTAACACTATTAATGCTGCCTTTTACATCATTTTCAAAGATATCTTTCATAGTTGATCCAATTCCAATTGTTTTTTCATATTCTTTATTTGCTTGTTCTGTGGCCTGTCTTACGTTATTAATGCCTTCTGTTATGCCGGTAAAGCTTTTGCCATAATTATTAGATATGTCCAGCAAAGACTGTTTCATATCACTTAATTCATTTGTTGCTTCATTAGTCGTTACCTTCAAATCTTTGAATACTTCGTTTAACTCTAGCCCTGAATCACTTGTTTTAACCAATGCTGAAACAACAGACTCTTTAAGAAATGAAGAAAATTTATTCATTTCGGATTCAAACTCTTTCACTTGTTTTTCTGCATCTTCAATGCCTTCACTAAAATTTTCATTGTTTAATTCCAAATAATATGTATCTAAAATGATTTCGCTCATGTTTTTGCCTCCTTTCAAAAAGGTAAAAGAGATAGAATGATTTTATCTCTTTTGGTAAGCATTTAATTGTCTTACAGAGCTTATATCCGCTTCTTTCGTGTTTAATATTTCGCTTTTCTTCAAAAGGGCTCTTCCCTCTTCCTTTTATTTTATGTCCATTCATCTAAACTGTTTTTATAAACCTAAAAATATTGCATAAGGTAAATCCATTAATGCCTCATAGTTCATGCTTGTCTTATTCAATAAGTAAGCAAAATTAGGCATTAACTCTACCCCTTGGCTATGTCGTGTATAACTATTATCCCTCATACTCAAATTCTCTGTTATAAGCAGAGGGAATTTTAGTTTGGGTCGTTTGTTATATCTTCAATATGTTCTTGAAATCCGTTAACAATTGCTTTTAAAAATCTAACATCGTCAAATTTGTCTTGAATATCTTCCAGCGTCAATGTTTTGGATTTGTCTAATGATAAAATTTCCAGTACCATTTTTTGCATTTCAAGCATTATCTCATCATTACTTTGATCTTTAATTTTTTCATCGTAGTGTGATAGTTTCAATACCAGTTTTGTGCTGATTTGACCCGGTATGGTATATTCATCTTCTCCCAATTTGAATATCAAAGGGTCTTTTACAAGTAGGCCTAAATCAATATATTTGCTCATTTTTCTCCTCCTCTTTTTTAATGTATTGAATAAGTGCGGAACGGCTCAAAAGCCGTTCCTGTCGTTCCCTGTCACCTGTTTTACGCCATAGTCTCTATAATTTCAACGTAGTTGTTATTATCGTGTGCCATTGCCATAAATTCATAGTTAATGGTTGTTGCTTTCTCTTTTTCAAATAGAAAGCTTAACTCGCCATCAAAGTTAGCTTTATAAATATTTACAGTAAGCTTTCCGCCATCTTTTTTGGTATGTACAAATCTTAAATATACATCCGGAAGTACATCTTTAGAACCTATCACCATTTTTTTGGATATTACAACATCACTAACATCTTTTTCTTCTGAGTAGCTGCCGCCTAATAAAAAATCACATACATTTTGAGAATCCCATGTTAAGATACCAGTGGTAAATTTGACGTCTCTATCAATTAAAAACTTCATTAATTTGCCTCTGTTTGCACTTACTACGTCTGCTTTTTGATTTGTAATGGTAAGGCTTGCACCGGCTTCTATTGCACCAATATTAACCAGTGCTTCTTCTTCAACCGTTGTTAAGGATGTCAAATCTGCAATGTCACTTGCTAAACCAATATACAGTTCTCCACTTCCAAGTATAATCGGTTCACTATTTGCATAATTCATAGCCATAATAAAATCATTCCTTTCACTTTATTCTTAAATTTTAATTAAAAAAAAGACAATCATTTCGTAATTGCCTGTATCTGAGTTTTTGACCATGTCACCGCCTTTAAGTAACTGAGTATGTCTTACTACCGTTTCATTGTTTTTAATTACATTTTCTCCTCTTGGATCATCTAGTAGATCAATGATCTTTTCCCTAAT
>JAKSCF010000424.1 GCA_022360735.1 Clostridia bacterium | reverse complement strand
CCGAATTTTCAATAATAGGTGATATTAAATGTATCTTAGAAAGGTTAATTCCTCTGCTTGATTCAAAGGATCGAACAGAGTGGATGAATGAGATCAATGGCTGGATGCGACCACCTCTAAATGAAAATGAGTTTTCACCTCAAAATATTTTTAAAGCAGTTTATGAAATTTTAGGGGATGATACTTTAGTAACAACTGAGGTAGGGCAGCATCAAATGTGGACAGCGCAATATTGGCCCTTTAAAAAATCCAGAACATTTATGACTTCAGGCGGGCTTGGCACAATGGGTTATGGATTAGGTGCTGCTATTGGTACACAGCTGGGTAATCCGGATAAGACGGTTCTTCATGTTGCCGGAGATGGAAGCTTTAGAATGAATTGTAATGAATTAGCTACGGTAGCTCATAATAATTTGCCTATTATTACACTTTTAATGAAAAATGATACCTTAGGAATGGTACGTCAATGGCAAAAGCTGTTTTTCGATAAGCGATATTCCGCTACGGATTTACCGGATGTTATCGATTATGTTAAACTGGCTGATGCTTTTGGACTTGAAGGAATCCATGTAAGAAATCTTGAAGAACTGAAAGAGGCTGTATCATATGCTTCAAACAATAGAAAGCCTACATTGATTATCAGCCACATCAGTATAGATGAAAATGTTTTTCCAATAGTACCTCCGGGAGAGGCGATTAATAACCAAAGATTTGAGTAATGATTCATTAAAGGATAATTATAAAGTGCAGAGTGAATGGCTATACCGGCTATGAACTCTGCATTTTTTATTAATATAGGTTGGGCTGTGGATTTATTATACATTGTCTTGGGAACGAATAAAATGTAGAATGTACCTAAGAAGCTGATGTCAGATGTTATGGAGAGATATTATGCAAGATATAGAAAAAGATAAAAAAAGTAAAGATTACAATTTGGGTTTAACTTTGGGTTTGTTGTGTTATTTCATTTGGGGCATACTACCGGCATATTGGAAGCTAGGCAAGCATATTTCATCATTGGCTGTACTATCCCATAGGGTGATATGGTCATTTGTTTTTGTATCATTGCTTTTATTCATTATGAAAGAGCATAAGAACCTAATAGAGCCAATCAGAGATAAAAAGAATATTATAAGCTTGATTTTAGCAAGTGTTATTATTTCTATTAACTGGGGAACTTATATATGGGCTATTGTGTCGGGGCATATGATAGAAGCCAGTATGGGCTATTATATCAACCCATTAATTGTATCCCTTTTTAGTGTGATCTTCTTTAAAGAGAAAATGACGAAAGTAAAGCTCATATCTGTCATGCTTGCTTTTTCAGGCGTTTTTATTATGATTTATCAATATCATAAAATACCATATGTAGCACTGACTTTAGCTATTTCTTTTGCTTGTTACGGTGTCATTAAAAAGAGGCTGCAGATGAGTGCTTTTGTATCTTTGTTTTATGAAACTTTATTCTTGTTACCTATTGCACTGGGATATTCATTATATATTGAGACCGTAAATGAAAGTATTTTTTTAAGCAGTGCAGGGAATGTACTGTTTTTAATGGGAGCAGGAATCGTTACATCGGTACCTCTTTTATTGTTTGCTGCCTCTGCAAAAAGAATCCACTTTTCTACATTAGGATTTATGCAGTATCTAGCACCAACTATGACACTTTTAATGGGTGTGCTAATCTATTTAGAGCCTTTTAAGACGAGTCATTTTATTACATTTGGATTGATTTGGATGGGGTTGATCGTTTATTCAATGCCCCACATCATAACAATTTACAATAAAAACCACTCTTGAAGTCAAGGGCTTTTAAAAAAAGCAGCAGAAGGTGAGCGCACATCTACTTCTGGGCCCTTCATAAACTTTATCTGGAGTTTTCTTCATAAATAAATACTTTGGGTTGCATCGTACAAAAAAACAAAAAGAGAAGCAACCTATGCTGCTTCTCCGAAGTAAGAAGATCCCTCGGTTAAGAGGAAATACAACTTACAATATATATTATGGGCAGAAAAATGATTAATATTCAAAAAAATGAGTGGAAAAATTTATTAAAAAACAAAACAAAGAGAAGCAACACATGT
>JAKSCF010000425.1 GCA_022360735.1 Clostridia bacterium | reverse complement strand
TAGCTGTACTCTTCATACTTTTATATTACCCTAAAGACTTACATTGAATCATACATTAGTAACTTTGTTTCATAATAATCTACCGGTAGTTAGTACTATTTCTTATATCTATATCAAAAAACTACTCATTTAACAATGAGTAGTCCAGGTTATCGAAAAAGTACTAGAAAAATAATTCTAATATAAAAACAGTCCCATTAATATCAGTACAATTGAAAATATCAAAACGCCTACATTAAGCTTAAACATTCTCTTTTTGTCGTTAAGCAGTGCAGATCCAAAAGCTCTAAAAGCATCATAATTAAATAAAATAGCACTAATTTTAATCAGCGTAGCAGACATAATGATTGCAATAATCCAGCTATACTTTACATCTGTAACAACAACCTGATACCATGTGAATATTACGATTAAATATCCTAGAAAACCTAAATAATTGATAAATTTTGGTTTCTTTTTCATGTAAACTTTGTCTAATTCCCATGTCTTCCACTTTTCTCCCATTATACCCATGGCTATTCTTGAACCAATTCCAATAAGGGCCCATATGAAACATATTGCTTTAAAATAAATAACTCCTGACATTTTTATCCGCCTACCTTTCTATCTATAAAATTACGATAGCATATCTTTTTATATGACTTATTAGTCATGTGACTAACAAGTCATATTATCTCATTTTTCTTTCGTACTGTCAACAGTTATTTAGAAGCTTTCAAAACTTCGCCGGTATAACTTCCGCCGGTATCTGCCACATCATCTGGTGTTCCTTGTGCCACAATCCTGCCCCCCAGTTCTCCTCCCTCAGGACCAATATCAATAATCCAGTCTGAATTTTTGATGATATCAACATTATGTTCTATTACCAGCACAGTATTTCCGGCTTCAGTTATTCTATTTAAAATATCTAACAGATTTTGAACATCTGCAAAGTGTAAGCCTGTAGTGGGTTCATCCAATATATAAAGTGTTTTTCCTGTATCTTTTTTGCTTAATTCTTTGGCCAACTTTATTCTCTGAGCTTCTCCTCCGGATAAGGTTAAAGCACTTTGCCCAAGTTTTATATACCCTAACCCTACATCAAATAGCGTTTGAAGTACGCGCTTTATCTTCTCATCGTCACTAAAGAATGATAACGTTTCCTCAACGTTCATGTCCAGCACATCGGCTATGGTTTTTTCGTTATATTTTATCTCCAAAGTTTCAGCATTGAATCTCTTACCGTTACAGTTAAGGCATTCTACCCATACATCCGGCATGAAGTGCATTTGTACACATTTGCGCCCCTCTCCTTTACATGCCTCACACTGACCTTCCTTACTGTTAAAGCTGAATCGATTCTGCTTATACCCTCTTTCTTTTGACGTCTTGGTTTTAGCAAATCGTTTTCTTATATCCTCAAATACACCTGTATAGGTTGCAGGATTTGAACGAGGTGTACGTCCAATTGGCTGTTGAGAAACATTAACGACATGATCAATATTTTCAGCACCTTCTATTTTATCGTGATCGCCCTGCATCTCTTCTACATTATCCAGAAGTCTTGAAAGAGCAGGATACAAAGTTTTAGCGATCAAACTACTCTTTCCCGACCCGCTTACCCCTGTAACGCAAGTCATCATTCCCAGGGGAAAATTCACATCTATGTTTTTTAAATTATTTTCTCTGGCCCCTATTAATTTGATCCAGCCAATAGGTTTATTTCTTCTATTTATTTTTAATCCCACTTTTTTTACATGCTTCAAATACATTCCTGTTTCAGAATCAGGATAATTTAAGATGTCTTTTGGAGTCCCTTCTGCAATAACTTTACCACCATTTATTCCTGCACCTGGGCCTATATCAATGATCCTATCTGCTTCAAGCATTATATCTCTATTATGTTCAACGACTATAATAGTATTGCCTTTGTCTCTTAATTGCTTCAAAGTCTTAATGATGTATTTATAATCTTTAGCATGTAATCCCATAGAAGGTTCATCTAATATATACAAAAGGTTAGTTAATCCACTATCTAATTGATTTGCAAGTCTTAATCGCTGTGCTTCACCATTGGACAGAGTAGGAATAGCACGATCCAGCGTCAAATATTGTACCCCTACTTTAATCAAATTATCCAATGAATGATAGATATCCTTTAATATCTGATAAGCGATTTTGTACTGCTCTTTGCTGAGCTGTTTTGGCAGACCGCTCACCCATCCTTTTAATTCTTCTATTGTCATGGATACAGTTTGAGGGAATCTCATACCTGCCATGGTTACCATTCGACCTTCAGCGTTAAGTCGTTCACCGTGACATCCGTTACATTCTTTTTCCCTCATAAAGTTTTTTACTATTCGATTGGCACTGTCGCCATTGTTTTCTTTAAACAGTCGTGTTATCACGTTATATGCGCCTTCAACCGGTCGAATGATCTCACCTTTTCTTCCATTAGAATTTTCGTAAACAAAGGTAACTTTTCTATCATTTGAGCCATATAGGGCTTGATGCTTAAATTCTTGAGGTAATTGATTCCAGGGTAATTCAAGATCAACATTCATTTCTTCGGCAAGTGCTAATATTTCTCCTCTCATCCAGTTTGCATTTGGCTTTTTCCTATGCTTTCGTAAGTTCCCCCACCAAGGGGATGCCTCATCAAGAATTGATAAATTAGGATTGGGTACGATCAAACCTTCATCTACTTCAAGCTTTACCCCAAGACCTTTACAAATTGGGCACATACTCTCAGGGTTATTAAAACTAAAAGTTGAAGACGTCAAATCAAAGAAAACTCTATTGCAATGATAGCACATATTTTTAGAAGAAAAGAAAAACTCTTGATTTTCATTCAGGGTAACGGTTATGGCTCCTTTTCCCTTTTCAAGCCCCAGCTTTACATAGTTTTTAAGTGCTTTAACAAAGTCATTGTTTTTTTCTTCCGGAACAACAAAGTTCTTAACAATGTTTTCACTATTATAGGCCTGTATCTTTAACTCAGACTTCGGTAATAACAAAGATAGTATCCTGGTTATCTCCTCCGGATGCAAAGGATTAACAGCACGACCACATTTCGGGCAGTGTCTTGTTCCTATTTTTGAAAATAGTAATTTTAAGTAATCATATAATCCGGTATAAGTTCCTAAGGTAGATCTTCTATTTCTGCCAATACTTTTTTGTTCAATGGCAATAGCCGGAGAAAGTCCGGTGATTTGATCTACATCCGGTTTTTCTAATTGTTCAAATACCGATCTACTTGTGGTAGACATGCTGTCAAGAAAGCGCCTTTGGCTTTCAGCATAAATGGTTTCAAATGCAAGGCTTGATTTTCCGCTTCCACTCACTCCGGTAATGACTGTTATTTTATTTTTAGGAATCGATAAATTAATGTCATCAAGGTTATTTTGTCTTGCACCTCTTATTATAATCTCGTCACAACTATAGTCTTCCAAGGTAGTTTTATCTTGGAAAACATCATCAGTTACGGCTATGTTTGAGTCCCTCTCAGATATATGCTCTTTAATCCGATTTACATCCGCTTTCACAATCTCCATATCATGTAAATCATCTTCTAATTTTCTTTCCTCTAACCATTCCGGCCAATGCTCCAGCCAATGAGGGACATAGAATTCCTTAACTCTATCATACAAAGGAATATATGGCACTACGTTGACCATTGGGGTGTTATCAAAAGTATCCAATCCCGATACTTTTATTTGTTTTTTGTCAATATCTATATCCAGAATACTGGCAGTTGTTATAGCAATAGGATTAGGACGAACTGGTGATCTAGTAGCAAAAATACCTGTTTTAGGAGCATTTTCATAAGGTGGATTGCATTGAGTTATTTTTCTGTATTGGGCCTTATCGAATCTATCAAACCACCAAAAAATTTTTATATGGGAAAATTGTGAAAAAACGTGTATATCAGCCTTATCACTACTAAAATTGAGGAAAAACTCACCTTCCTCTTTTCTTATATTTCCTATCTGTTCAATTGAACAGCTTTTATCATGATCCAAATCCAAGGGGCTTTTAATGTCTAACGCCATTTTTTTATTGCTTTTTAACTGGTCCTGTCTCCAATTTGGCCATTGCTTCATGGAATCAGGCACTTTAAATTTTTCTACTCTGTCCTCACATGGAAAGTAAGGCTTTATATCATATATCATGGCGTCTTTTTTAAAATAAGCACGGTCCAGTTCAATCATACCTGCTTTTTTATCTATATTCAGTATTCTAGCAGTAAAAGATGTAATGCTATTTATCTTATCAACGTTTTGATCCAAATTATTTCTACAACTTTGGATGTCACATTTTTCATTGGACTTACAAAGGATTAAAGCATGGCTGAACAAATCCAAATATTTTAAAGCTTGAATATAATCGGCTGCCAGATGTACGTAAGTCTGCTCCTCTCTTACAATAAGTTTTCCAATAGGAAATAGTTTAAAATACTTCGTTTCCATCACTTTATTTAAGACCATTTTTATACTCCTTTTCATTGCGAACATTTGTTTTCACTGAGTATTATAACAATTTTAATTTTAAACAGTTTGCCGCTCTTTGCTTTTCACTATGCAATTCTTGCTTTTTTCTGTTAAAAAAAGACAACCACCTTTGCTTTTTCAAGCATTGATGGTTGTCTTTAAAACTATTTAAGAAAAACCTTTGGTTAATTGGTTATTTCTCTCTAATGATTTTACTTGCAGTGATCTGCACAGAGTCCGCTTCACTGGCGGAATATACCGTTATTGTATCGGCAATAGCAAGATCAGAGTAATTAAAGTTTACAGCCGTTTCATGTGTCACATACACTTTATACATTTCATTTGCTGTATCCATATTTTCACCCAAAATAACCATTGAGCCATCATTGGTTCGAGTGATATCTTTAACTGTAAGGCCTTGTTTCTCGCTTTCATCATATATCTCTAATATGGTTTTTTCTTCCCCTTCTTCTACGTAATCAACCGTTACCACAGCACCTTTTTCTATGGTGAATGCTTTATTGGTTTTAAAGTCAATATCACCGTTTTCTGCGGTAATGGAGACCGAATTTTCACTCTTATCCTTAATTTTACCGGATATTTCTAATATTGGCTGTCCCATGGTTGTAAATCTTGTATCAAAATTATTTATCTTATATTCAACCAATTCATATACGTTTTCATTTTTTATAATACCAACTGTTTGGCCTAAATAAAAATCTTCAAATTTTTGAACTTCAAATTCTTCTGCTGTATCTCCTGTAAGAATCATGACGCCTCTATTCGTAAATCCTATAATCTCCCCAATTGTCTTATATGGATCATCATTATATAATACTTTTTTTGCAGTAGTTTGCATTGGATAAGACTCTAAAACAACATCTATCTCAAATATCACTTTATTGCCTACAAGAAATTCATCACTAACCCCTTCAGCAAACTTTGTATTTTCATCTATGGTGACCACATAATCTGTTTCACCATCTTCTCTTGTGCTGATAGCTATTCCTGTCTCATGAACTTGTGTAACAATTCCCTCTAGTTTTGTATAATTGGTGTCTGTAGAACCACATCCGGTCATAATCAAGCACATAGTCAGGGTTAATGCTTTTAAAATAAGTAAGATTTTTCTCATATCCCCTCTCCTTACAACTATTTGATCTTATTTTCAATTTATTAGACTAATTTAATTCATAGAAAGTTCCATAATTCTAAATTATTTATTTGCACATTTATTGTCATGATTTTGCCATCAAACTGTCACAAGAATACTTTATAGTGATAATGGAAATTTTATCTATTTGGAGGATATGAATATGAATCTATTTAAAAAAAGTCTTTTACTTATTATGGCTCTAAGTATAAGCGTACTTTTCTTGGTTGGATGCTCAGATCGTGAAGATCCGGAATCTATATCTGTAGAAGAAAGTATATTGGAAAAGGAGCAAGATTTTGAAGAAGAACTATCAGAAGAGAATCTGGATTCTGAAGAAGATAGTTTGAATGATGAGCCGGATATCATACAAGAGGAAAGCGATGCAATAATTGAAAAAGAAAGTAAAACTGAATCAAAAGATTTAAACTCTGAAGAAACAAAAAACATTTCAACAGATCAAAAAACACTTAAAGAGAAAGATATAAAATTAAATCCTGAGGAAGATGCTGATATGTTTCTGGAAAAGTTTGAAATGGCTTTAAATGATTTGGTTGAAGATGGTACTATAAGCGCAGACAAATCACAAACCGTCTTAGATTCAATTAATACTTCCTTTGAAAACAATGTGCAGCCAAAAGATATTCTAAGTGAACTGGTTACAGATAACGTTATCACTCAATCAGATGCTGATGCCATTAAAAATAAAATAGGAGGGCATGGACCTAAAACTAAAAATGATTAAGTGCATTGAAATTAAATAAAACAATAGCTCACCACAAAAAATCTAGCATGCAAACTTGCACACGCTAGATTTTCTGTACGCATTCTTAACATTTAAAAAAGCTTTTTCTAATAATAAGACTATGATGATATTAAATTTTATATGTTTAAAATCTAATTTGTTGGGTATTTACTATTATAGATTACTTAATTAGGAGGAAAATAAAATGACAAAAAAGCTTGAAATTTATAAATGTGAACATTGTGGCAATATTGTAGAAGTGTTTATAGGTGATGGTGCACCGATTGTCTGTTGCGGCGTTAATATGGTTTTACAAGAAGAGCAGACAGCTGATCAGTCAAAAGAAAAACATGTGCCTTATATTGAAGAAGTAGCCGACGGATATAAAGTAAGAATCGGCCAAAATCAAAACCATCCTATGATGGAAGAACACTTCATACAATGGATTGAATTGATTGTTGGAGATAAAATCTATCGAAAAGAGTTAAAACCAAATGATGCACCTGAAGCAGAGTTCAAGATTGAAAAATCAAATAATGTAATAGCAAGAGAATATTGTAATATTCATGGTTTATGGAAAGCTACACTTTAAATAAAATATAAATAGAGTCAACGTTCTCCTCATAATATAGACAACGAAATATGTTAATACATGTAGATCGTTGTCTATTTATTATACTATAATGACTTTTTATTACAAAATATTCTATCTTATTACAATTATACCCTTCCCTTACAGAACATAATATTGTATAATACTGAAAAGGATTGTTAAGAAGTAACTTAATAGTGATATGAGGTATCCACCTCATACAGTTTAATATACATATTTCAGAAAATGTAAAGGAGGTTAATTGATGAAGGCGACTGGAATTATCAGGAAAGTTGATCAGTTAGGAAGAATTGTTGTTCCAAAAGAATTGCGAAGACTTCTACATATAGACGTAAACGAACCTGTAGAAATCTTTGTGGATGAAGACACTATTTATCTTAGAAAATATAACCCAGCGTGCATATTCTGCGGACAAGCCAAAAACCTTGCAAGATATAAAGATAAGTTAGTTTGTAAAGAGTGCTTAGAGAAAATTTAATTTTCTAATATAATGTATAATGAGAGGAAATACCCCTCTCATTATTTTTTATACAATAGAAAATATTATTTTATGCTTTAAACTTATAGCCTACCCCCCATATGGTCATTTAAACTCATGAAGAAATAAAGTACCATAAAACATAAATACAAATAAAAAAGTATAGAAAGATTTCTACCTTTCTATACTCTTTTAATATCGGAAACACGGAAATCTCTAAATGCTCTCCGACTATATATTATGTTCATATCCAAATCTTTGTGAAAAATACTTAGAAAAAATTTAATAAATTTCACACTTCGCTTTCCCTATCTTAATAAAAATTTATAGTATTGTTTATTCAAATCTTAGTGCATCAATAGGCTTGAGTTTTGCTGCCTTATTAGCCGGATATATACCAAATACTATCCCTATAAAGGCTGAAAATGCTACGGCTAAAATCATAACATGTATCTTGATTTCCGGTTTCAACGGCGTAAGCACGCCTACTGCATAGCCAACTATTCCGGCAAGCAACAGACCAATAATGCCCCCTATTCCGCTAACAATGGCAGCCTCTACTAAAAACTGACTAACAATGGTTCTTCTTTTAGCCCCTATGGCCTTTCTTATCCCTATCTCCTTTGTTCTTTCCGTTACTGAAACAAACATAATGTTCATGATGCCTATTCCTCCCACCAAAAGAGAAATACCGGCGATGCCTCCCAATCCTATAGATAGTATTCTAAGAATTTTATTTAATTCACCCAGTTCTTTTTCAGGCGTATACACATAATAATCTCTATATCTTCCACCTTCGTAATCATCGCCGGTTTCATCTTCAATGCCTTCTCTATAGTGTTTCATCAAAGCCTCGTCAACCTGTTTTGAAAGCTGCAGCACTTCTTCTTTTGAAGCTGCACCTAATGTAACATGTGTTATATAATG
>JAKSCF010000460.1 GCA_022360735.1 Clostridia bacterium | reverse complement strand
GACTACTAATATTTTAACTAACATTTTAACACCATGCCATATTATATAGCGCCAAAAAAATATACAAACCTGCCATGAGCTTGGCATTATGGCACGTTATTGTATGACCGTTATCATAGACGCCTGTGCAACGTTAAGTTTTTTCATCCCTTTCTATTTATCCCTTCTGATTATTTCGTTCAAATTCTTCTACCATGCCGTCAATTTCCAGCACGGTCTCTTTCAGCATTTCCCATTCCAATGCTTTAATATTTTGCAATAGCTCATCCTTATTCATGACGGTAGCAATGATTGAAGTCACTTCCTCTTTTCCAACAAGATAGTTTATAGCGATTTCATTCAGCTGTTTATCTTTGAGTGGCTCCAAATTTCTGACTTTGTCCAAGAGTGCCAAATACTTTTTTCTATTCTCGTCATGTAGTTTTGGGTTATCGTGTCTGACATCTCCGTCCCCAAAGACGGTATCCGCAGTGATTTTTCCCGTTAGCAATCCCTGGAACATCGGACTATATGGATAAAATGCCATACCCTTTTCTTTGACATAAGGGAAAATTTCTCTACTCGTTCTATATTGGAGTGGTATGGTATGGTATGCTTCTGCATTCTGCTCAAACATATTATATAGACCCTGCATTGATACAATATCCACAATCTGGGATGCCTTATGAATGTCACTCACTGAATAATTGCTTAAACCAATATATCTCGTTTTCCCCGAATCCCTTATGGTCTTCATTGCATTTATTGTCTCCTCTAGCGGAATACCTGTAGCCGTGGGCCAATGAACCTGCAATAAATCCACATGGCTCACACCAAGGCGTGATAAACTATCATCAATTTCTTTTAGCAGGCTGTCTCTTGAGACATCATTTCTTACTTCGCCTTTATCATTCCATGGCAAGCCCGCCTTCGTTGCGATAAAAATTTTATTCCTCTGACCTTTTATCGCTTTGCCAAGAACTTTTTCCGCATGTCCCATGCCATATACCGGCGCTACGTCAAAAAAGTTAACTCCAAGTCCAATCGCCACTTGAATGGCTTCGATTTGATCTTTGTCGCTATGTTTCGTCCAGCTGTCTCTGCCTGATGCACCCCAGCAGCCATAGCCTAAAACACTAAAATCATGATCAATCTGCCTGACTCTTCTATACTTCATTCTTTCCTCCTTGCTTTTAGTGAATGATTTACATATATGTTGCTATATACCGCATACTTGTGTAACCGGTTTCACTTTTCGTCAAAATTTTTCCTCTCAAGGATCAGGATCATATTTTTCTGAACCTCTTGAAATCAGTTTGGGCTGAATAATTATTCTTCGTGTTCCCTCTTTCTTATCAGATTGGGCAATGCGATCCAAAAGAAGGGACATGACTTGCCTTCCCATAGCTATAGGATCACGTTGCGCGACAGAAAGATTTATATTTAATGTCCTTAGCAGTTCAATATCATCAAATCCCACAATGCTTATATCTCTTGGTATCTGATAATTATCCTCAATCAATGCTTTCAGGACACCAATAGTTGTCAAATTATTAGGGGAAAAAAGTGCTGTGGGATGTTCCTCGGACCGCATGATAGCCTTCGTGAGTTCATATGCTTTCTCCGTGGAAAAATCGCCTTCATATATAAGCCTATCATCAACCACCATCCCTGAGTCAACAATAGCCTTTTTATAGCCACTTAGGCGCTCTCGAGCGATGAGCAAACCTAAATTCCCCGTTATTGTTCCGATCTTTGTATGGCCATTTTGAGTCAACAGCTTCGTACACTCATATGCACCATTCACATTATCGGTAAAGATACCGTCCCATTGATTAAATTCGGAACCTCGGTCAAGTAATACTACCGGCACATTCAGATGTGTAATATGCTCAATAAATTGTTTATTATATAAAGAATCTTTGGTCAATCCTACCGACACCGGTGTAATAATTATTCCCTTAATGTGATATGTTCGAAGCATTTTTAGTGCTTTCATTTCCTTATCAGCTTGATTATCGGTGTCACAAAACAAAATATTCAGGTTTTGCCCTTCTGCAGTTTCACTGATTCCTTTGAATATCTCTGCAAAGAAGGAGTTGCTGATTTCAGGTATCACAACACCAATAACATTGCTGTTATTCGTGGACAGACTCCTTGCCATTGCTGACGGTACATAATTCAATTCCTCAATTTTGGCCGCTATCCTTTGCGCAACCTTTTGAGATACATACCCTGAACGATTCAGATATCTAGAAACTGTTGCTTTTGATACCTGGCACTCATCAGCAATATCATTTATAGTAGCAGCCAAATCTCTCACCTCTATGGAACCGGTTACCTATACAGTATCATCAATGCTTACTTTTGTCAATAAAATGAATTGCTTCCACGTTCCATTAAGTTCTGCTAATCGCAGGATATGCTACAGGCCTTTTACCTTATGAAAGAATGCTATGATCATAAAGGTAAAGTCTTGACATGCGGAAACGGCGGAAGCGCATCGGACAGGGAGCATATCGTCGGGGGGCTGATGAAAGGCTTCATCCTGAAGCGTGCTATACCCCAAAAGGACAGGCAGAAGCTAGAAGCCCTCTACCCCGATAGCGCACAATATCTTGCAGATAACCTCCAAGGTGCACTGCCTGCCATATCGCTGGTCAGCCAAACATCCATTTCATCTGCTTTTATCAACGATGCGGCACCTCATATGGTATTTGCACAGCAGGTGTATGGATATGCAGATAAAAATGATGTATTGATTGGCCTCAGTACCTCAGGAAACTCTAAAAACATTATAAATGCCGTCAAGCCAATATGGTCGGGGCGAAATGCATAGCGATGACCGGTCAGCATGGCGGTGTCCTAAAAGCACTGTGCGATGTAACGCTCAGGTCTCCCAGTGATAAAACGTACAGAATACAGGAATTCCATCTGATGATGTATCATGCGCTTTGCGCTATGATAGAGGCTGATTTTTTTGAACAGGGTACTGAGATGTAAACTACATTTATTGCACAGTTCATAAGTCATATATATCGTGTTGTATTAAATACTCTTAAACAAGTAACATCACTTATCCATACTTGGTATTTTATTTGCCTTGTACTTTTTAAATGGATGTTTACTAAATGGTTGTAGCTTTGACAACAGCAATGATGGAATAAGAGTAATGTAGGTTTTCTTCATTTTTGCTCCTTTCTCAGATGATTAGAAGCTAAAGTCTCTCCATTTGGACGTTGAAAGTAGTAGGGTTC
>JAKSCF010000336.1 GCA_022360735.1 Clostridia bacterium | reverse complement strand
TAGCCGTCGTACTCCATCCTTCAAAATATGAGTCTAAAACAAATAAATCTGAAGCTTGATACAAACTGCCCACATCCATTCCCGGCTTATCATTAGCATATGGCAAAATCAAAATATTATTTTTAGAATTTAAATTTTCTCTATAGGCTAACATCTCATAGTAGTAATTGGGATCAAAAATATGACCTGAAAAAATAAATTTGGAATCTTTACTATAATGATTATAAAAAGAATCATAAGCCGTCATCATACCCAATTGATTTTTTCTGCCATCTATTGAGGCAATGGATAAAAAAACAAAATCATTAGAACCGATATTTAAAAAATTTCGAGTAAAAATTCTTTCTCGGCCACTGCATCTTGACGGATCTCCTGCGTTTTCAATTAAAACAATCTGCTGCTCTGAAACCGCATCATTTTTCATCAAATAATATGTTTTAACATAGTTTGATGCTGCAATGACTTGATTAAAACATCTGCTCCTGATCTTTTCTTCTTGCCAATCTTCCTCAGAAAAATAGATGTACATATCTTCAATAGATTCTACAATAGGAATATTCAAATCCAATAATATATCTAAAAAATGCTTTGTATTATGGGTATTTACAATTAATGGCGGGTCTTGAATAAGATCTTTTCTAAAGACTTCAGAATCACCATGATATATACGAACATCAAAGTTTTGCTGCACTAAATAATTGGCAATACTTCCATCCCTTTGTGTACATAAGATTTTTACATTTATACCTCTGCTTCTAAAGGCTTTAGCTAAAAAAGCAACCACTTGTTCTGATCCGCCTTCGTCTAAAGCGTCGATGCATAGCCCAATCCATCCTTTAAAAGTTAAATCACGAGATAAGGCCGGCTCACTTTTAACCGGTAGAACATCTTCTTTGTGTATATCAAAAGAAAAATTAGGTCGTTTGACGGCTTTATCTTGTGTAGCTAAATTACATAACGAGAATAGTTTTTTTATTCTGCCGGTATAAGAATGGCTTTCTAAATATCGATTGAGCACTTCTTTATGATGAACAGGATTATTAAACTTAGAAACATCAGGAAAATAAAAATTGGAATCATAAGCATAGACAAAAGGTAAAACTTTTCCATCCTGCAAGTCAGAAGGTATTAATAACCATTTTCCTATTGACCAGCTTAACAAACAGCTTTTATTAATAATCGAATAACAATGGCTTGATTCCAGCAAGGGAGGAACCAACATACAATCTAAACCGCTGTACATCCAATAATCCTTACCCATTTCTTTCATTCCAATAAATGCACAGTTGGTAACGGCTTCTGTAATAAGCTTTGCATTTTTGACGCTTGAGTTTTCAAGTGTATCGGTTAAAATAAAGAAATAATCCTCATATATTTTCATTATTTTAATGGTTTTGTCAACATCTATATAAGAAAGAGGCAGATGTATCCCAATGATTTTCTTTTTATAAGAGGATGGAAACTCCCAAAAAGGATTATCGGTATGGGTGTATCGCGCTTTCAGAGCTAATGCATCCATTTCATTACCAAATTCAATGGATGCAATGAGCTGGTAATCATAGTCTTTGTATTTATATAGATCAAAGCGATCCTGATATAATCTTACAAAGCATTGGCCGTCTTTAAGGCTTACGGTTTCGTTAGGGCAGACAAAATGAATTTTTTTATCGGTTACTTGCCATTTATATTGATTTAAAAATTTAAAAAGTTTAGGATGTTGTTTTAAATATCTTTTTGCTTTTCGACTCATTTTAACCATCCATGGCTTACTGGCGTATTCTGTGCGTTGTTTGTCTAAAGCCAACAGCTTTTCACTCCGCTCTTGATAATCACTAAGATGTTTTTCCTGTATCTGGTTACTCAGTGATTTGTCATGAACCCTATAGTAATACAAAGGTTTTTGATTATTGATATGGTGTATCTTACCACCTTTAATAAGTCTCAACCAAAAATCATAATCTTCCATTCCGTTTAAATCTTCAAAATAATGACCTGCCATAGCAACGGCTTCATCTCTTTTGTATAAAAAACAAGCATTTATATAATTATCAAACTCAGATCCTAAAGATTCTGTGTCTTGAGGTAGTCGCAATATATAGGGTCTTTCCCGGTCTCTGTTTTGATCTCGATACCCATTTTCATGCAGATATTCTCCATTTTCTTTAATAAGTGCCGGGTCTGCATAAACCATAGAGATATCCGGATATTGAATCAGATATTTGACCAATTCTTCAAGCATAGTGGGGGCCATATAATTATCAGATGAAATCCATGTAATCAGCTGGCCTTTAACCAAAGTGTGCAGATGAGTAAGGGTTCGAGGCACTTTTTGGTTGGGCTGGTGATATATCTGAATTCTATAATCCGTTTCATATTGTTTTAAAACCTCTGGCGTATCATCAGTAGAACCATCATCTATAATAATTAATTCCCAGTTGGTATACGATTGATTTTGTACAGAGCCAATGGTTTGTTTTAAAAAATGGGCATGGTTGTATACAGGTAATAAAATTGAGACTAAGGGTAATTCACAAATAATAGGATTTTCTAAACCTTGCATGATATTTTCTTGATCGGTTTCAATGGTATCTGAAACATTTATTTTAATAGTATCCAAATCAATGGTTTTAAGGGGAATAATAATGATTTCATTTGGAATTAAACTTTCTAAATTGACTTCAGGATTCGTTAATACTATTTCGTTAACAGTGGTTGAATATTTTTTACTGATTTCACGTAACGTATCTCCTGATCTTATCGTATAAGGTATATATGGGTTGGATGGATCATCAAAAGATTTCCATGTAATAGGACCTACTATGCCATCTGATTTTAAATGCTTAGATTCTTGATAAGCAATGATAGCTTTTTCTGTAAAAAATCCATATATACCATCAATACTGTGTTGATATAGTCCTAGCCTTGTAAGCAAATTTTGCAGTGGTTTTACAACAGGTACAGTAGATCCAATTTTTATTGTTTCCATAATCTCACCCCAGTTTTCCCTAGGTATTACCTAGGGTTTCTCTAATACATTGATATGTGTAAAAAGGCTGAAAGGTGTAACAGTCGTTATCAATTCTGAATAAAATACAATTAAAGGAAGTGAGAAATTTTGGATGTCATCATTTTATGCGGCGGTAAAGGACTAAGAATGAGCCATGTAACATCTTCAATCCCTAAACCACTGGCAATTGTGAAAGGAAAGCCTATTATCTGGCATATTATGAAGCATTATAGTAATTATGGATATAATGATTTCTTATTACCTTTAGGTTATAAAGGTAATGTCATCAAAGATTATTTTCACAATTATAATATATATCATTCTAACTATAAGTATAATCTCGGAATTGAAAAGATTGACTATGTTGAAAAACCTAAAGAAGATTGGAATATTACCTTCGTCGATACCGGCGAAGATACTATGACAGGAGCAAGAGTAAAAAAACTTGAAAAGTATATAAAAACAGATCCTTTTTTACTCACTTATGGTGATGGGATCTCAGACATTAATATTGATGCATTGATAGACTATCATCATAGAAAAGGAAAGTTGGCAACAGTTACGGGAATAGCGTATAAAAGTAATTACGGCATTTTAACAGTAAAAGACGGGATTGCTACAAGCTTCAAAGAAAAGCCCCTTTTAGATCATATTGTCAATGGAGGCTTTTTTGTCTGTAGTAAGCAAATACTTTCATATCTTAGTGAAGACAAAAATTGTGTATTAGAAGAAACATTGCTTAAAGAATTAGGCAGCATTGGAGAGTTAGCGGTTTATGAGCATAAAGGTTACTGGATTGGAATTGATACGAATAAAGATATTGAGAATGCAAATGCATTGTTAGATTTAAATATGAAGTAAAAGTTAGTTAACAAAGTTATCAATCATGTTTCTTGGGTAGGTGGCATCTCGCATAAGAAATGCCACCTAGGTCAATTGTTCTCAAACAATATAACAGATGAAGGTTTTCAATATAAAAAACAGGTGGCTTTGTTAACCATATATATTCAAAAGTGGAGAATAAGGAGGGTAAAAGGTTTGACGGGGTTTATTATAAAAATCAGAAATATTACCATGAGGGTAATGCATGCCATTACAAATTTTTTTCATAAGCTAAGTGTTAGAATCAAGCAAAGCTTTTGTAAAATTAAGAACAAAGACCCGGTAAAGGACCCGGTAGAGAATATTGCGGATCAACCGGTGATGGACCCAGTAGTAGAGGATCCGGTAAAGAATATCCCAGAGCAGCCGGTGATGGACCCAGTAGTAGAGAATATCGCAGTGCAGCCGGTGATGGACCCAGTAGTAGAAGTCCCGGGAGAGAAGCCCGCGGGGCCGGCGAAAGATATCAAACCATATGAAGAAGGGGTTGATGAGCGGATTAACCTACAAGAAATTCTTAGGTTGGCAGATGTACTACAAGAACAAATGGAGATGACGACAATGGATGTAGAATTCACATGTGAGCAGCAGGTGGAAAATATTCAGGAACAAATTGATAGCATCATGGATCGGCAAGAATTAGCTTTGGATATCAGGAAAGGATGTGGTGATCCAAAACAATGTTTTTGTTCAATAGCCGGAACAAAATATTTAATTAAAATATTGGCTTTTTATGAATCATTAAATCGTGTAACAACCGACTATAAATTATTTATTTGCTGCATGGATGACTTTATTTATGAGTTTTTAAATGAAAAACAGTTTGAAAATGTTATTCTCATTCATGTTAAAGATGTTGAGACAGATGCATTGCGGCAAACTAGACAATCCCGAACAATGAGCGAGTATTGTTGGACGATGAAATCTTGGCTCATTTCTTATATTTTCGAACATTACAAAGTCAATTCTGTTATATATTGTGATTCCGATATGTATTTTTTCTCAGATACTATGGCGATTTACAATGATTGGGGTGAGGCCTCCTTATATTTATGTTTGCAAAGAGATCTGGATTGGGTTGAAAAAAAGTATGGTGTATATCAAGCAGGACTCGTTGGTTTCAAAAATAATGAAATAGGCAGAAATGCGGTCAACTGGTGGAAACAGAAATGCTTGGAGTGGTGTTACCTAAGAGAAGATCCCGATAGCGACCGATGGGGCGATCAAAAATATTTAGATCATTTACCAAGACTTTTTGCAGATACAAAAATATCCGGACATTTAGGCATTAACGCTGCGCCGTGGAATACGATATACAACAATAATTATCAGATCACACGTAGTGAAGCCAATGTATTGATTGAAGGCTATGAATTGGTTGCTTATCATTTCGCATGTATTGATATATTTGATCAGGACCACTATGACTTGTGGAACTTAGGCAGTATTAAAATCAGTAATGTTATAAAAAATGGGATATATCTACCCTACCTAATGGCGCTAAGAAACTCCATGGGAATGATTGGGGAAAAAGTTGGTGCGTGTTATAGCGATAAAAAAATTGAAGAAGCCAAAACACCATTAAAATACAGTGAATTTGATGTAATCATATCCAAATGGGATAATATGTACTATTTTTGTTCTATTGCTTCTGAAAAATATGTGTTTAAAGTCCTTACGTTATATCGTTCCTTATTAAATCAGATGGAAAGTTTTCATTTATGGATTTGTTGTATAGATATTCAATCTTATACTTTGCTGAAAAGTTTAAACTTAAGTAACGCTACATTGCTGCCTTTAGACAAAATTGAAAACGAAAGAGTAAAAGCGGTTAGGCCTAACAGGAAATTAAATGAATTTTGTTGGACACTCAAACCAGTATTATGTTCCTATATTTTAGAAAATTATAATGTAGAAAAACTGCTGTATTGTGATGCTGATATTTACTTTTTCTCCCACCCCAAAGCTATATATGACGAATGGGAAGGTCATTCTGTTTTGATGACAAGGCAAAGAGCTCCGGGAGAAATGGAAAAAACAAATGGAATTTATCAAGCGGGCTTGTTAGGTTTTAGCAAAGACGGCTCTTCTTCAATTATCTTAAAATGGTGGATGGAGAAATGTTTAGAGTGGTGTCATGATTATCCTGAGCCACAATTTCCAAGGTGGGGAGACCAAAAATATCTGGATCAATTTCCACAACTATTTTCAAACATTAAAATATCGGAACATAATGGCATAAATACCGCACCGTGGAATATTATTCTTAATCCTAAAGAACCCATTAGTGTGAGAAATGAACAACTATATATTGGTGAACATGGATTGGTAGCGTATCATTTTGGCAGCTTGCTTATTTTTAATGAAGATGAATTTGATATTTGGAAGTGGAGCCCATTAAATATTGATTTTAGAGTGATGCAATACGCATATTATCCATATTTAAATGCCTTACGTCATGTTATGCATAGTGTGAAACCCATCAAGAGCGATATGGAAAGCTTGTTTACCAATAAAGATGGATATGATTTTAAAAATTATATGACAATAAAGAAATAAAGTAGATGATAATATGAGGGTTAACAAAAAAAGAGTCTTAGTCACAGGTGGT
>JAKSCF010000540.1 GCA_022360735.1 Clostridia bacterium | reverse complement strand
CATTTCAAAACTCATGTGGCTGTTGCAACCACCCATTTTGAATGATGATGCTATAAACTCTTCAGTGGCTATCTTTTTGTCATCCTCGACAGTATAATGTGTGCCCTCTATGCCCCAAGCAAGTAGTGTTCTGTTTTCGTCACTGTACATGTACCAGTCGATAAATTTGATGACTTCTTCAACGTTATCATAATCACCAACAGCTTCTGATAATACAAATGATAAAGCTTGCCGCTTAGGTATGTAGAGTGTATCGACGACATCATCAGCAATGAGCCATGAGCCACGAACCATATTAAAATCTGGGTTCATCTGCGAGAAGTTTTTGTTGAAGCTTTGCAGCTGCCCAGTCCAGCCATAGGTAACCAATGTTGAATCACTAGCCATCTTTTGCTTATACTGATCAGGAGTAACAGTAAGATACTCTGGATCAATTAATTTCTCCTCAAAAAGCTTGGCCATAAATGAAAAGAATGCTTTTGCGTTTTCTGTTTCAAATATATTGATGTATTTTTCTTGTACGGGATCATAGTGAACGCTTGAGCCCAGAGGCTGTCCAGATAGTGATACGCCAAATGATGTAGCCGTAAATCCAGCTGTCCATCCTTTAAAAGCGGTATTGTATGGATATGAATCAGGATAAGCTTTCTTGAGTGCTGTTAGCACATCATAGAATTCATTGGTGGTGGTTGGCAATTGAAGGGAAAGTTCATCCAAGATATCTTTTCGATAGATATATGAGCCTTGGCCTGCAAGTTCCATTTTTGCGTATCCACTTCTCAATAGATACATGGAGCCATCATCATTCAATGGGAAGCCTTCCAAGTCGCGGCTTTCAAAGAAAGCTTTCATATGAGGCATGAGGCCTGCATTGTAATACTCACTATAGTCTAAGAATAATCCGTTGGTAATAAAACTACTCATCTTCGTTTCGTCTGCAGCTTGAATAGTGAGTAAGTCGGGTATATTGTATCCAGTACTGAGCATGGTCGATATTTGCTGTGTGTAGTCATCACGGATAATGGGTGTAACATCCAATGTAACATTTGTCCTATTCGTGATTTCTCCGAGAATGGCCCAGTCTTCTGAGAACCTGTTGAACTCACCGGGTATCTCAGCTAGAGCAAATGATATGGAGAAAGGCTCCTCCGCATAGTAAGTCGTCAGCTCCTGGGGAGCTTCTTCAGTAGCCTGTGGCGCTTCCTCAGTCGATTCGGCCGCTGTGGTCGCGGGGGCCGGTTCGGTTGTGTCTGCCGGTTTGCTGCATGCTATCAGGGAAAGCCCCATGATAACAGCGAGGATCAAAACCAAAGTTCTTCTTCTCATGATAATCCTTCTTCCTTTCTTCCAAATGATTGTAAAATCCATTGTGGGATTTCACAATCATTGTTGTTTGATAAGGAAATTATAAATGGGTTTTCATCCATATGAAAAGTCTCAATATATGCAATATTGTAACAAAAGCAACGCAGGCTTCAACCAGTAATAATTACATATTTTATTACGGCATGTCATTATTATTACTTTGACTGCTGAGCCAATCATGGAACAAATTATAACGGAAACGCACTTATTGAGCGTTGAACAGGATAAAAGCAAAATGATAAAATTTATATGTAACTCTAAATAATTTCGAATTTGATTAGTGGATATAAATAAATATATAAGAACATAAGAGAGGGAAAAGCGAGAAGAACTATGGTTAGCAAATTGAGTGGAAAAAGAGAAACTATAAAGAGGAACTCATTCAACCGTCATTGGAATTATAACAAGCAATATTATTTAATGCTCATTATACCGTTGATATTTCTTATACTGTTTAAATATGGTCCAATGCTCGGAAATGTCATAGCCTTTCGAAAATACAGGCCCGGTGGCTCGGCGTGGGGTATCGAATGGGTCGGACTAAAATATTTCAAGATGTTTATGAACGACTCCATATTTTGGAACGCCTTTACCAACACATTGCTCATTAGCTTTGGCAGCCTGATTATCAATATGCCCATAGCCATTATATTTGCGCTATCGTTTAATGAACTGCACAATAAAGCGCTTAAGCGAGTCATACAAAGCTCTACTTTCTTTCCATCGTTGCTTTCCACCGTGGTCATTATCGGCATAGCCATTGAGGTTCTGTCGCCATCGACCGGTGTGTTTAACCAATTGTTGATGGGGTTAGGCATCATAAAAGAACCCATATATTTTGTCAATGACCCGAAGTACTACAGAGTGATATACATTTTGACAGCCACATGGAAATCAACAGGAGCCAATGCCATTATTTACATCGCCGCGCTATCCAATGTGGATTTATCGCTGTATGAATCGGCGATGATTGATGGCGCCAATCGATGGAAGCAAACATGGCATATTACCCTTCCATCCATAAAAAATGTGACCTCGGTCATATTGATATTAAACCTTGGCCGTGTATTAACTTTGGGTACGGAGAAGACGCTTTTACTAATGACACCCAACAACTCGGGGGTCAGCGAGATTATCAGTACCTATGTCTATAACATCGGTATACTGGGTAATAATTATAGCTATGCTGCCGCGATAGGGCTTTTCAACGCAGTAGTTGGTCTCATATTGGTGCTGACCACCAGAACCATATCGAGAAAAATCGATCAAGACGCCATTTTATAAGAGGGGGAGGGAAAAATTATGGGAGCTGAATTGTATCGAAAATCAACCGGTTATCGAGTATTTAGTATAATAAATTTACTGATACTGATCATTTTTTGCGCATTGTGCATTTACCCGTTTCTGTATACCGTTGCATTGTCCTTTAGCAGCCGAGAATTTGTGGAGACGGGCTCTGTTTCAGTCCTTCCACAAGGTTTTAATTTTGATGCGTATCAAAGAGCCTTTGAACAGCCCGGTTTCATCAGGGGATTGTTTAACTCCGTTATCTATACGGTTACAGGAGCGTTTATATCCATAACGGTATCGTCAATGCTTGCCTTTGTCCTGACGAACAAGGAGATTAAGGGGAGAAATGCCTATCTG
>JAKSCF010000482.1 GCA_022360735.1 Clostridia bacterium | reverse complement strand
TTTTCATTAATTTTATTTTACATATCTTAAAATTATAGATATAATTTATGATGAAGATATAAACATAAATTATATCTATAATTTTAGATAACAAGTATATATCTCAAATTTAATTATTACAATAGGTAATATATTAATAATAAAGGAGGCTTTGTATGTTTAAAGATATTCATTACAATGAGATGTCAAAAGAAATGCTTGAACAGTTGAGAAAAGGGGCTTTCCTTACTGTAAAGGGTGGTGATGAGATCAACACCATGACCATAGGGTGGGGAAATATAGGATTCATATGGAATAAGCCTATTTTTATGGCCGCTGTGAGATATTCAAGGTATACCTATGAGCTTCTTGAAAAAACAGATGAGTTTACAGTCAGCTTCCCGCTTTCAAAAAATTTAAAAAAAGAATTGGCACTTTGTGGTACGAAATCAAAGAGAGATATTGACAAATTTGAAGCATGTAATTTAACCCCAAAAAAAGGCAAAGTCGTCAATGGCCCTATTATTGAAGAATGCGATCTTCATTATGAGTGCAAAGTCGTTTACAAGCAAGCAATGGAACCAGGTACCCTAGATAAAGGCATCAGAGAAGCAAAGTATTCTGATAACGATTTTCATGTTTTATATTATGGTGAAATCGTTGCAAGCTACATAAAAGAATAATCTGTAAAGGTTGATAAAAAAACAAGTTTATCAGCATTCATTTAGCTGTCTAAAATTTTGCTGGAAAATAACTATGTAAAAATGGAGCATGAATTTAAGAATCCATGCTCCAAATCAAAATTTGTATTGATCTACTTTATAACCTTTACAATACCGCTTGATCCATCCACTTCTATCAAATCACCATCTTTAATGATTTCCGTAGCTCTGTCTACGCCGCTGACACATGGAATACCATATTCTCTGGCAATGATAGCACCATGTTGAAGAGGTCCCCCGATTTCCAGTACTACACCGGCAGCATTGACAAAAATGGGTGTCCATGAAGGTTCGGTTGCCCTGGTTACAAGGATTTCACCTTTTTCAAGAGGTTTTTCGTATGGTGATGACAAGACTTTGGCAAGGCCTCGAATACTACCCGGAGAAATGGCATCGCCTATGATGTCTCCTTCTTCACTCTCACGAATATATCTAAAGATTTTTCCTCGGCTGTCAATGATCTTTGGCCAATCCTTAATATGGGCATTTTTCTTTTGTGGTGCGGTATTTTTTTCAATCAAAGGTAATAACTCAAGTTCAGAGTTTTTTTGAGCTTCGGCTATCTGATTGATATGAAGGTCAAATATTTGGTTAACATGATTTAATCTACCCTCTTTTACAAATGTTTCACTTATCTCTAAGACACATTTTCTAAGGGTACCAACACTTACTACATACATATATTTGGGATGTTCACGAAGCCCCATAACGGCATTGTATGTTTCGGCTAATTTCACAAATTTCTTGTCTTTACCCAGTTCTTTTGCTTTAGCCAGAAGCTTCTGATAACCTGCTTCTTTTTTAGTCTTTACATTTAAAACCTGATTATCATCTAAACGGAGCTGTTTTAATTGATGAAAAAACTTTTCTGGATTTTCCCATGTACGCGGTGTTACTATATCGATTTCTTTAAAACCTCTTGCGCCATATTTTTGCATATAATCATTGTAAGCATCCATAAAGTCTTGTGAAAATTCACGATTCTCAAGTTTTTTAATAAAGGTTTCTGCTGTGTTGGTTTTTTGTACTTCGTCATAGGATGCCAAATCCAGCATTGCATACCCCATAGCACTGGTCGGATTTCCGTGCAAATCCATGTTAAGCGTGATGAGCTCATCATCCATGCCTTGATTTTTAAACAATTTTTTAATTCTTGCGAAACTTATTATACCTCCGATCAATCCGGTTGCCGGACCTATTAGGTCTTCAAAAGCATCAAAAGTCCCATCTACCAATTCATCGAAAGGCTTATCACTTTGGACTACGTTTTTATAAGCGTTGAATACTTTTTTCGCGGCTTCATTGTAATTGTTGACGGCTTTTTTGTGGTTACACATTCCACTAACCATGGCCGGTACGTTTTTTAATAAAAATACGATGGTTCTCTTTCTCATTTTTTTTAATTTTTTAGTTGATTTTTCCGGCATGTATTCACCAACTAAGTCAATGCTTTCAAGTACTTTTTTTGTTGGTTTTTCATAGCTGCCCATCATTTGCTTTGTTCTTTTTACCCCAAAACTTTTCAGCCAGTGTGAAACGATTAAATACTGTCGGCCGTGAGTGTATAAGGCAACGCCCTCTTTACCTTTTGGCATCATACCCCCTTTTGCTCTTTCAAGTAATTCTGAAAAGATATCCAATCCTAAAACTGAAAAGTTTTCAGAAAAGCCTTGTGTCAATACAATGGTATCCATATAGAGTTTTTTTCTTTCTCCCGGCTGAGTGATCATATCATCATAGAGCCGCAGGTATGTGGTTATTGGACGTGCTTGCAATAGATACAGCTGTCCATCTGCAATGGCCCACTCCATATCAATAGGCAAACTGTAATGATGCTCACACTTTGTAGCCAGGCCCGACACTTGAAGAATCTGCTCATCAGTGAGTGCTTGAACCTTTGGATTTTCATTATTTTTTTCAATCGTGCCACCATCTTCTTGCAGCCATAATCCTATGGCTTTATCCATCACATTCTTTTCAATGATTTTTTTCTTTACTTTTTCCACTATATAGGTATCCGGTGTTACTTGACCTGATACGATGGTTTCGCCTAATCCAAAGCCGGCATTAATGACTGCTTCGTCATAACAATTGTTCTGAGGGTTTAACGAAAACGCAATACCACTAATTTCAGAAGCAATTTGGCGTTGAACAATAATTGCGATCTGTGGATTTTCAAGAGATATATGATTTAATTTTTTGTATTCTACAACACGGGTATCCAGCATTGAAGCAAAAGCTTTTTTTATGGCTTGATCTAAATGGGCTTTTGTTACGCCAAGATACGTTTCATACATACCTGCAAAACTTGTATCTTCTAAATCTTCCTCAGGAGATGAAGAACGTACTGCAAATATAGAGTGCTTTGAGAGTTTTTTCAGTTCTTTTTCTATGGCTTTCTTTTGTTCCGAGTTAAATTCTAAATCCTTTGTAAGCTTTTTAAGTTCGTCACACATTTCTTTAGATGGTGTTTCTAAGAAACGCTTCCATACCGGAGTAGATTTAATTTCATCCATCCAACTTGTAAAGAAATCTACTGATAATACAAATCCTTCAGGCACATTTAATCCTGCTTTTGTTGTTTCAATTAAAGATTTTGCCTTTCCACCTACTTTTGACAAAAGCGGCACTTTACTTGTTTTAAATCCGTAAATCATAGTATCCTCCTTCACATTGTCTTATATTAAAAGAATTGCTTTTTACTTACTTTGTATAATCAAAAAACGATTAAAATTCTTGTTTCTTAAATATAGAGGCTAAAAACCTAATGGATATCAGCATTACCACTATGGTTGCGGTAAAAACGGTTAAGTGTATTTCAAGTTTTTCTAGAATTAAACCATACACTAATGCACCTATGGGCATACCGCCTTTGCTTATCATGCCTACTATTGAAAATATGCGAGACATATATTCGTTTGGTGTCTCTTTTTGAATAATGGTTTGTACCGGAATACTGATAAACATCAAGGATGTGTATAAAACAAAAAGGACTGATGCAAGTAATGCTATATATAACAATGTATCATTTCCCAGGGCTTTTAAGCTTTGAGGGAATATGATGATTGAGAAAATAAACATTGAACAAATGGTTAAACCGATTCCTATGCTTAAAGATTTTCTCAGTTTATCTTCCTTGCCAAACATCCCAACCAAAATACTGCCTACTAAAGCTCCTAACAGCAATATCATTTGCAGCAGTCCATATTGAGTATCCGGATAATTTAGTTTTGTTCTATAAAATAATGGTAATACAACAGCGAACACAGGCTGAATAAATGCAAATGCCATAAGAAAATAAACACTTAATTTTCCAATGAGTTCACTATTTTGAATATATCTAACACCTTCTGTCAGATCTGATATTATACCCTGGACACCCTCTATAGATTCTCTTTTGACATGCTTATATTGAATCAACATCTCGCTACTCCCAGATATAAGAAACGATACCCCATTGATTAAAAACAATACTGTAATACCAAAACTTGTGTACAGCGTTACAGCAATCATCGGCGAAACCAAGCCTGATATAATTCTTAATGTGGCAATTTTTGAATTGGTTTTATTAAGTGCATCTTCAGCCACCAGCTGTGGAATCATGCCTTTTGTAGCCGGATCAAAAAATCCATATAGCAGCGCAACCAAAACCTGAGCCAATAATAATAAAACCAGATTTATTCTATCTATATATGAAACATAGGCTAATAACAAAATAATCACTGCACTGATAAAATCAGATGCTACCATGATTCTTTTTCTGTTCAATCGATCCCCCAGCACACCTGCAAAAGGATAGACCAAGAGTGTTGGCACCAAGGCTAAAAATGAAAACAAACCAACAGTTCCTGCCGTACCACCAATATCAATAATATAGAGGGGCATAATCATAATCTGAATGCTGGACCCAATATCGGATACCATTCTCCCCAATAATAAAAACATGAGGTTTTTATTAATCCCTTTTCTAGCTCTACTCATAATGCTTCACCTCATTTCTTGATTTTTCTCATAATAGAATAATCATTAGGATTACTTATAAAATACCTTTCTAAAAAACTCAATATAGTCGTTATACTCTTTAAAGATTTCCTCTGTATCTAAAACCTCGCCGGACTTCAGCCTGCTTTCATTCTCTTCATTATTCTTTTTTAATGTCAATCGAATGACATTAATGGCTTTATCTACATCAATATCATCTTTAAATTTGCTTCTATCAATATTTTCCATATAGAATTGTTTGTGAATGCCTGCATTTTTTAATCTTTCGCTATTCTTTAATTCATTAATTAATGCTTCATCAACTGCTTTAACATAAAAGTCTATCAGATAAGGGTATCTAAAAAATAATTCCAGCTTAATTTCTGCAACTTGTTTAAATCTATTGAGTAAATCCGTATCACTCCAATCGAATCTTTCTTTAAATTCTTTAACGACTATTGTGATAGAAAAATCAATCAAGAATTCAAACAGCTCTTGCTTATCTTTAAAATAGTGGTACATCAATCCTCTAGATACATTTGCGGCTTTAACAATATTGTTTGTGGACGCTTTTTCAAATTTGTTCTTACTGAATTCTTCTAAAGCACAATTGATGATTCTTTTAACTTTTTCGTTGTTGATATCAATATCCTTAAACTTTTCTTTCATAGACAAACACTCCCTTTAAAAAACCGACAACTTCTGTCTGTTTTTATTATACACTCGACCGACAGAAGTTGTCAATCCTTTTAAATTACCATAAATTGGGCACTAAAAAATCAGTAAAAATATTTTTCTACTGATTTCTTTAACCATACATATATATTAGACTAATATATTATCGAATAAAAACTCTAAATCGGAAATCAATTCATTACGAAAATAATCGTAAGACATCTCATTAAAAATCGCGTATTCACTATAATTTTGCATAATTAAAGAGTACAAGATACTCAGAAGCCTTTCTAACTCGATTGAGTCTTTAATCAATTTGTCTTTTTTGAGATCTATTAAAAGAGCTTGTAGTCTGTCTATCCAAACCTTGTCAATATCTATAAATTTACTATATATATTATCTATACTTGCGCTTTTATAAGCTGTTGAAAAGAGCTCTCTTAACCATTCTTTATTAATTTTTTTAGTACTTTGCCAATAAAAATCAAAGAAATCTACTATGTATTCAAAAGCACTATTGAATTTTTTTGATTCATAAACATAGTCGTTCTTTTCATCTCCATAGACTAAATCTTTATAAATACAGATGAGTATATCACTTTTTGTTCTAAAGTGATTATAGATGGTTCCTTCTCCAACACCGGCTAGTTTTGAAATTTTCTTTGTTGTCGCTTTATGAAACCCTTCTTTAAGAAATATTTCCTTTGCAGCTGCTATAATTTGATTTCGATATCTATTTTTCTGTTCTTCTCGTTTACTCATAAAAACCTCCCAAATGTTGTATGAAACAATTATACAAAAAAACATTGACTTTTTCTATAAGAAAAGATATACTTGATCCAAAACATGAGTGCGCTCATTTTTATTTTTTTCAACACGTATTTTTGTTTGAATAAGCATTGTCAAATTGAAAAGTTAGAGACAGTATTTATTTCCGATTGCTTCGAATAATTTTAAAGGAGGTTTATTTATGAATAAAAATTTATCAAAAGAATTTATTGATGATCTTAACAACTCACCTAAAAAATTTCATGAGTCAACAAATCCCAAAGCTACAAGAGAAATGAAAGAATTTAAAGGGGCGCTTTCTGTAACTTATTATTGGCTGAAACAGGAAATTGGTGCATGGCAGGCACTAATGGTATTACTAAAATCTTTTACTTGGGATCTGATTTTTAACAAACCGACTTGGCAGCCTGAAAAATTTCCAATAGAGAGTTCTGAGGATGAAAAGATATGGCTGGCGGCATTTAATAAAGATATCGTCTGGCTTTACATGATTAATGAAAATCTGCGTAGAAAATATGGTAAGGATAATGGCGATGATATAATGGTTAGGTTTATAATGCCTGTGGGACTATTTTATCAATGGTTCTGTTTTAGACCAATAGATAACCACACTCACATCGACCAACTTCGACAACAAATGGCGGATTATCTTGGTGATGGAAAAACAATGCGTAACCGAGTTTGGGTATCAGAGGACAGCAAAGAAGCAAAATATTATTATACCCGGTGCATGCACATACAATTAATGGTAGGTTACGGAATGAATAAAGCTGCTCAGGGATCATGTATGATCGATCATGTAACATTTGATAAACGGATACCCACTTTAAAATTCAAAAGGACAAAATCAATGTGTTTAGGGGATTCTTATTGTGACCACTATTTTTCCGTTAGGGAAGAAGGCGGCTATGGTAAGCCATACGAATACTATGAAGACGCCCACAGAGCAGACTTTGATGCCTATGGAGAAATACAAAAGCTTGAGGAAAAGTTCGACCGGTATGGTCCTAAGCTGAGAAAATAAAGAGTATTCGACTTGAGTGTGCCCTTGCCACACTCAAGCCTGATCTCTATACTTTCCTAATCTATATCTCTTAGTGTCAATAATTCAGCCGGTTTACCTGCAACAAACATTGCTCCGCTCAGCAAAGTTATTGTACCGATTACTAATATCAACGTAATATCGCTTCCCAAAAAAATTACCCCGATAATCATTGCTGATATGGTGTATGTAACATTTAGTGCCATGCTTCTGGAAGCACCGCAGGCATTAGCAGCCTTATAATAGAAAAAATAACTTGCTCCCGCAAATACGCCTGCAATTGCGATATAGGTAAAGGCCATTGTTGGCACAGTATCAAATAGAACGCCGTACGATTTGAAACCGATTCCGGCTAATATGGGAAGAATCAAAAAGGTTAATCCTCCGGAAGTAAATTCACGAAGACCTATTGCAAGTTCCGGATCTACAAAGTCCATTCCCATAGTTGCAACAATATTTTCCAATGCCCATGCAACAGCAGTAATAAATGCCATAATCAAACCGAGATAAAAATTCGGATACTGATCACCTGTAGGCGGAACCCAACTAATCAGTAATGAGCCTGCAATGCATAAAAAGATCCCAATCCAACCATTGATACTTATTTTCTCTTTTAAAATAATTCTTGATAATATTGCACCAATTGCGGGAAAACATGCACTGATTGCGATTGGATAAATAGGCCCTGCTAAAAATACGGAGGCCATAACCGTTGTCATTGCCAGCGGTCCCCCAAATATTGAGGCCACAAGAACATATTTTCCAGGTTTTGAGTGAAGAATTCTTAAATATTCTTTGCCTTTTCCAGCCTGTACATTTTTTACCAAAATTGCAGCTCCCGCTGCTGTGTCCTGCAGGCATGCCATAATTAACGGA